>JBLHJZ010000103.1:0-10467 GCA_047619515.1 Saprospiraceae bacterium
AAAAAATAGCGCATAGAACCACTATTCCCTGTTTTTTGCGCTTGTCTAAAGCCAAAACAACTTCGCCTAAATCGGACACTTATTAATACCCTATCCCTAAGAAAAATCGGTATTAGGTATTAGGCGTTCGGATATTCCCGAATGCCTAATACCGTTTTTTTTGACCTAATAAAAGGATTCTGCCTTAAACAAGCTTATTATAATTGAAAAGTCCAAAATGACTTCTGTTCCTTCTCTTCTTAAAATTTATCTTTCCATCTAGACTTTGCAAAACTTTTATAGCCTCAAATCATTATTAGACTTTATGCCAAATAATTTCGTATGGCTAAAAACTCGTCTTTGTCTCCCTTTCTTCGTCACGTCCTCGCCTTACCCGTACGGGCAGGGCTCCGGGCGTTCCTCGATAGGAAAACAAATACTTCCTTTTTATCTCATAGAACTATTTTGGAATAAAGTCTATTGAGTTGTCCTGTCTTTCCAGTTATATTTTTTTATAAAAATAGAAAGGGTGCCTATTGATACAATATAAAAAATATGCATCACTTGTGAAAGAAGAAAATATTTCATCAGATCGGTGCGATTAAAAAACCGGGTAGTCCTGCGGAGAAGGGCATAATCTACAGCCGTTTTGATCAAAACCTGGCCAAAAAATAGCCAGAGTACAGAAAGCCCCAGAAACAAAACAGCAATCAGTGAAAAAACGATGCTCAGGCAAAACAACCAGACTACTCCAAGCATTGCCGTCACTTTCCACTCTTTATAGTCTGCTGACTTGGAAGCCCATCGGAGGCGTTGATTATAAAAATCGGACAAAGTCTCCTGTGCTTTGGTAAGTACAGTCGCCGCTTCATTTTTCAAATAGCCTATTTTTCCTGGAAAGCGCTGCGCAATTTTTTGCATTAGCAGCATATCGTCTCCAGAAGCAAGGTGATTGATACCCGAAAAGCCATCCACTACCTGAAAAGCTTTTTTATCGTAAGCCAGATTAGCGCCATTACACATATTCATAAACTGCCCATGAATACCCGCACCGGTTATCGCCATCATCCCCGTAAAATCAAGGGACTGAAAGTGTTCCAATAGATTTCTTTCCTTATAAAAATTCACAGGAGCCGCTATAAACTTTACCCCTTTGGTTTCATAAAAATGTGCCATCCTTTGAAGCCACCTTGGGGGAACAATACAATCTCCATCGGTAGTCACGATCAAATCTCCGGTGGCCTGATCTATTGCAACAGTAATCGCTTTCTTTTTAAAAGCGCGTTCTTCTGAGACATCCACAAAATCGGATAACCAGAGTATTTTTAAGCGTTTATCTTTGATTTGATTTAAAATTTGGGGAGTTTGATCAGTAGAATGATCATCCACTACAATTACCTCCATCAATTGCTGAGGGTAATTTTGCCTAAAAATAGACTGTAGGCAGGCATTGATATTCTCCGCCTCATTTCTGACCGGAATGATTAGCGAGATTTTGGTAGAAGGCTTATAGTCAGTTGGTGTTTCCCAAACTTCGAGTTTTTCCCAGTGGTAGATATACCTCCACATGATCCAGGCATAGACCAAACTTAGGATGGAGACAAGGATATAAAGGATGGCTAACAATAGTTTAAAGATTAAGACTAATCAAAAAACTGATCATAGTCATCATCTTTGCGTTTCTGTGGTTTTTTAATCTCTGGCAACTCCATTCTAATCTGAGGCTCGTCATCTAATTCCTCGAATTCTGCAAATTCTCCATTTTGTTTGGTATCAAACTCTTCTTTAATTTTATTGACTTTTCTATACAGTAAAGCCTTACCCAATAAGAAACCGGATATAATTGGAAACCCAAAGAAAGTCAATAAAATCCCCCCGATACCCATTAAAGGATTTTTCCGAAGGAGATTCCATAGCCATTTACCATAGTTTACTACCACCCTATAATCGATGAGCAACGCTGCGACTAATAAAAACGGCGCAGCTACCGTCAAAATTTTAAAAATACCGGTGGCCAACCAGTATAATGCGACGAAGGCAAAGACAAGGAATAAAATACTTGTTATCGAGTTGAACGGGTTTATGTCTACTTTTCTTCTGTAAGTCATTGGAGCTGTTTGTTTATCAAAAAAATTAAGCTACTCACCACTCTAATGTATAAAACTAAGAAATTGTTCGGACAAAGCGAAGTAGTTTGGACAAGTACCGGAGGATAAAGGATCGAATTGGGAATTCGCCCGATTTAAATACCTTTAAGCATTAATTTGGGCAAATTGCATTTCGTAAAGATCTTTGTAATGCCCATTCTCTAGTTTTAATAATTCCTCATGAGAACCAAACTCGACTCGCTCTCCTTTATCCAGCACCATTATATTATTTGCATGCCGTATAGTGGAAAGGCGATGAGCAATAATGATAGAAGTTCTCTTGGCGATCAATTTTTCAATCGCAAATTGGATTACCGATTCTGACTCAGAATCAATGGAAGAAGTAGCTTCATCCAGGATCAAAATCTCAGGATCAAAAACCAATGCCCTGACAAAAGAGATCAACTGCCTTTGCCCCATAGATAGTGTCGCGCCTCTTTCCATTACTTTATAATCATAACCCCCAGGAAGCTTTTCTATAAACTCATGGGCGCCGATCATTTTCGAAGCTTCGATAACTTGTTCTCTTGAAAGGCTGGAATCTCTCAGTGTAATGTTTTCTAATACGGAGCCCGAAAATAAAAACACATCCTGAAGAACTACTGCGATCCTGCTCCTGAATTGCCTTAACTCATACTCCCTGATATCAATACCATCGACAAGAATTTTTCCGCTATTTATTTCATAGAAACGATTCAGAATATTAATGATAGTAGATTTACCTGAGCCCGTACTCCCTACTATCGCCAGGGTTTCCCCTGGATTTATTTTAAAACTAAGATTTTTTAAAATATCACTTCCTGGTGTATACGCAAAACCTACGTTTTGAAACGCTACGGAGCCTTCAAGATCATTCGCCGTCAGGGTGCCCTTATCTTCTATTTGTTGTTTGCTGTCCAAAAGATTAAACACCCGCTCTGCCGCTACCATCCCCATTTGTAGCGTATTGAAGCGATCTGCCAACATTCTTATCGGCCGAAACATCATATTGAGGAAAATGGGAAAAGCCACCAACATACCCGGGGTGACTTCTCCGGTCAGCGCATGGGCAGCGCCCCACCAGATCATCAACCCAAGTGCCGCGGCAGCAATAATATCTACCACCGGAAAAAAAACAGCATAATAAAATATCGAATTCAGGTTAGCCTGAGTATACTCCCTGTTGATCGCCCGAAATTTTCCCATCTCTCTTTCTTCGGAGTTGAAAATCTGAACGATTCGCATTCCCGTAATACGTTCCTGAAGGAATGCATTCATTTTCGAAATCTGGGTTCGTACCACCTGATAAGAAGCCTTTACTTTTTCTTTAAAAATATAAGTGGCTAAAACCAGGAAAGGGATAACGGTCAGGCATACGAGTGTCAATTTCCAGCTTGTATAAATCATAATCCCGAGTACCGCAAAAAGCGTAAGGATATCCGCTAAGATCGTGATAGCACCCTGAGAAAATACCGTATTTACCGTCTCTATATCATTGATCGTCCGTGTCGTAGAAGTTCCGATAGGAGTTTTGTCAAAATAAGATAAATTCAAACTCGTAATATGTTTAAAAACCCTAACCCGGAAATCTCTTATTACTGCCTGCCCCAACCAACTGGAAGAATAAATAAAAAAATATTGGAGGATGACTTCAATGATTAAAAGGCCTATGATAATCAAAGCAATTCTTGTCATACCGGGAACGTCATATTGAAAAATATGATCGTCGACCATTACCTTGATCAGATAAGGGCGGAGTGAGGAAAGCGGTGCCAATATTACTGCTAAAATACCGGCAAAGATGAATACCTTTTTATAAGGTATCGCTAATTTTAAAATCCTGCCCAGTAAGATAAAATCTAACTTATTCTTGCTCATCCGTTAATCGCTATGATGATAAAACACCAAGGTATTTTAATAGTTGCATAAAGGCAGGTAAAGTTAGTGATTTTTTGATTACTTAGAAGAAAGATAAACCAGTGCTTAATTACAATTAATAGATTCAGTTGGAATCTGTAAATCCACGCCAGGTTTTACGGGATCTTGTGTATGTAAGACAACTACGTTGTTATAATTTTCTTTAATATCAATCCAGGAGGTTATTGCCCATTGGGTTTCAGAATGTTTTTCTAAAAATATATTTTTAAAAAACCCAGAAACGCCAATATCGCCAAGTGGCCACCAAAGGCTTTCTGTTTGTCTGTCCCATATGACAAAAGACCTCAAGTCCTCTAATACATCTTCTTGTGAGTAGGTATACCCAGCAATTGCAAAATCTAGTACTTCATTACAAATTTCTCTGTCATAGACTACCGCTAAATCCGCCAATTTACAATAAGCAATTAATACAGGAATATCGTTTATATATTCATTTACTGCTTCATGGTAAGTCAAAATACTAAATGGATAGACTTTAAACACATCGCCATCATTGATTATCAAACAACTATCTGTATCCTGTAAAAAATTAACATCTGCCATGTTGGTGTATTCAGGTAATGATAATGCAGGAAAAACTTCACGCCCTAAACCTAGGTTTAATCTACATTTATCAAAATTCCAGTTAGTGACATTAAAGTGCATCGTATCATTATCCCCTCCATAAAGATAAGTTGTTCCATCCTGGATGATTATCTTTGATTCTATGGAAGCATTTGGACATTCTTCAACCGGTGAGCTTCCAGTAAACCCATCATCAGTTTTACATGAAAGAAAAAGGCTAACCAAAAGACATCCAATAAATAAAACATACTTTTTCATAAAGATAAAAATAGACAAAAAGAACGATTGATATTGTCGTGGCGCCTTCATTACGGACAAAGCCTATTTAACTAAAAACAAAAAGGGGGCAAACAGTGTTTGCCCCCTTAATATAAGAAAGTTAATTCTTCTTAATTTTTATCCCAAAATACTTCTGAGAATAAAGCATCTCCACCCATAGCACTACCAGCAGCCAAAACACTCACTTCGTTGATAGAGTATTCAGAAACTGGATAAGTGTATCTGTTAGGAGGCGTAGTACCTGCAGCCTCAGCTTCATTCATAACAGGAGCATTATATACTCTGTATGTTGACCATGCTTCAAAACCTTGATTGTATAAGGCAATGTACTTTTGCAAAGCAATTTTCTCTTTCCAAGATCCTGCCGCAGTAGTATAAGCTACATTAGGTTGAGCCAAATAAGTGTCAACCATAGTCTGGTCACCACCCCACTCAAGAATGCTTTCAGTAATACCTGCGTTATAATGCTCTTCAGCTGTTCCACCAACTGAGTATCCTCTTTCAACAGCATCAGCTAATAAGAACTCAACTTCTGAGTATCCCATTATAGTTCCTGGAAGAGAAGCTTCATGTAACATAGCACCAACTTGAGAATTAGCAGTAAAGCTATTTACAGCCCCAGCGATTCCACCTTGGTAAATTACGTCACCGTTTGCATCTACAGCATTTTGTTTAAAGAAGAACTGTCTTCGTGGATCATCCAAACCATTCAGGTAATCTACTAAAGTATTTGCAGCAACAAAATCAGATCTTCCACTCTGCACCAAGTCTTCCCAAAGAGGATTAGTGTTTGGAGTAGAACTCTCATATTGAATAACAAAATTGTCAGCAGAAGAAGTAAAAACACCAGAAGTAACTGCTGCCTCAGCCATGCTTTTAGCTGCAGCATTATCGTGATCTGCAATCCTGATTGCCAATCTTAATTTGTAAGAATTAGCAAATTTCTTCCAAGCAGCAGCGTCACCGCCGTAAATCAAATCTCCGATATCACCAGCACTGCCGGATAATTTGTCAATAACATTATCCAATTGAGTAATCATTGCTGAGTACACCGCTTCGTCATTATCGTATTCAGGTGTCACACTTTCATTAAAAGCAGCAGAAAAAGGTATATCCCCAAAGATATCTACTAAATGAGTGTAGGCAACTACTTCCATAACATCAATTATTGCTAACTGATTTGCTATTTGATTAGCGGGAGTATTTAAATCCGCTTCAACAACTAACCGAGCCTCTTTTAAATCCCTGATAACACCAGAATAAAAAGTGTTCCATGCTCTTCCATTCACATTACGCTCCACTAACTCATAGTTAGACTCGTCAGAGTAAGAAACCTGAGCCCATTGCTGAGACCAAAGTCTGAAGTTATTAACGTTAACATTTGGGCTTGACATAAAGTCGAACATGTCGACAGTAGCATTTGCAAACAAACTAGAGGCAGGAACTGCTTCCGGTAACTTAGTATTGACATTTGAGTCTGTCAAATCAGAACAAGAGCTAAACACTAGTCCTAATGTTATAAATAAATATGCAATTTTTTTCATTATATAATAAATTTTGTACAGTTACGTAAAAAAATTAAATTTCTCCTGAAGATATTTTACAGGAATAGTATTAAAATATTTTACGCTGTATTTAGAATTTAACATTTAAATTTATACCATATTCCTTAACTGCAGGGTATGCTCCTGATTGGTTACCCAATTGGTATGTACCTGCACTTAATCCTGCTTCAGGATCAGAGTATGGAGAATTACTATGAATAATCCAAAGGTTTCTACCTACTAAAGAAACATCCATTCCTGCTAGTATAGAGTTTGCAAATACTCTCTTTGGTAAAGAATAAGTAATAGAAATCTCTCTTAGTTTTACATAAGAAGCATCATAGATGAATTTAGCGTTTGGAGAAGCCCAGTAACCATTGGATGTGTAGAAATCCCGAGCATAACCATAGGTAGAATTTGCTCCACCAGAAGTATAGTTTCCGTCTGCATCAAGGATAAAGTTACCATCGCCATCAACATTAGCTAAATCGCCACCGATTTCGTATCCACCACCATCAGCTACGGCATCTCTAACCGGATTTCCCTTACCATTATTTCCTGCAGAGATATCATAGATACCCGTTGCAAAACCATAGTAGTTATCCAAAGAGAAAAAGTCTCCACCTTTTTGAATATCGATCAAAGCACTCAATCTAATACTTTTGTAAGAGAATCCATTAATGACACCCATTTTCCAATCAGGATTAATATCACCGATTACTTCAGGAGATCCAGTTCTTAAGTGTCTTGCACCTTCACCAAAGCTTCCGCCTGGGATGAATACTAAAGGTTCGCCAACTGAATTTCCATTAGCATCTTTAGCATATTCATAGTTGGTTCCTCTTATCGTACCATAAGGCTGTCCAACAGTAGCATTAAAAGAAACACCACCTTGAGCAGTAGAAATCTGTAAGTTAGTTTGATCACCGAAAAGTTCTTTTACTTCATTTTCGTTTTTAGACCAGTTTATTCCGATATCCCAGCTGAAATCAGCTGTTTTAATTGGATTAACTTTAAGTGCAAGCTCAACACCTCTGTTTTCGATATCCCCTGCATTCACAAATTTTCTTGTCGCACCCGTAGCAGCGGTAACTGTAACAGGTAAGATTTGATCGAAAGAATTTGATTGATAAACAGAAACATCTAACCCTACTCTGTTTTGTATAAAGTTCATCTCTACACCAACTTCCCAGCTCTTAGTTCTTTCTGGTACAAGGCCAGCATTGTTTTGAGTTGAAGTAGCAGAAGCCAAAGGCACTCCACCAAAAGGAGTATTCAAGTTATAGTAAGTAGCTAAAGATGCAAAAGGAGCATCGTTACCTACCTCTGCATAGTTTATCCGGAATTTACCAAAACTTAAAACGTCACTATCAATTAACTCAGAGAAGATAAAACTCATAGCAGCAGAAGGGTAAAAATAGGCATTGTTGTCTGCAGGAAGTGTAGAAGAGACATCATATCTTCCTGACACATCAACGTATAACATATTATTATATCCTATGCTGGCTTGTGCAAAATACCCATTTACGCCACGTTCTTGAACGTTCTCTGTAGGAGCAGCAATACCAGATACACTATTAGAAAGTGAATACACACCTGGCACTACAAGACCACCATTAGTTTGAGCTCTTATATCAGAAAAATTAGTTCTTCTAATATTTGTTCCGAGGTTACCATTTAAGTTAAAGATATCTGCAGCTCCAAAATACTTATTGAAATTCAATAATAAATCATAATTGACTTCAGAATAAGATTTATTGTACCTCATATACATAGGAACATCCACTGAACCAACAGCAATTCTTTCTTCCTGAATTTCATCGAATCTATCTAAAGCAACCCGACCTGTCAAGTTTAACCAAGAATTAAATTCATAGTTCAATGACATATTTCCAAACAATCTGTTTCTCTCATCAGTAGAGTAGTTTTCAAAGACAGTCCAGTAATAATTATCGAAATAGTGAGGCTGAGTAGCTCTACTAGGATCTAAAGTTGCAAATGGATTCCAGGTGATATTCGCACCTGTTTGATCATAAGCTTCTTCTTGTTGTTTAAGATCAACACTAGTAGAATACCATTGTCTGAAAGACTGATTTACATTTCTTGAGTTATATCCTGTACCATATCTTCCTTTACCATTAGTATTAATAACATTTACTGACGAACTAGCTGAAAGTTTTGGAGAAATGTCATAAGTAGCAGCAAAAGCAACAGTATTCTTTTTAATCTCACTATTAGGTACTACACCAGTTTGGTTAAAGTTAGTATAACTTAAACGGTAAGAACCATTATCAGAACCACCATCAATAGAAACACTATTATTGTAAGTCAATGCAGTTTCATAAAAAGTTTCAGGACCATCTTTTGCAGCTTGCCAAGGGAAAGTCTTACCATAAGAATCCAATTGTGGGAAAAAAGATCTCCAATCATAAACCTGACGTCCATCAAAAGCAGCTCCAAAAGAAGCATCTTCATAAACTACTGCAACTTCCTGAGGACCATCGCCTAAACCAAAATCGTAAGTATCAAGTGCTTTACCATCAGGATCACCATACCAACCTCTCCAGTTGGAATATCCATGGCCAAATTCTTTTTGGTACGTCGGCATTGTAGTTTTGTCAATAGAACCAACAGTCAAACCTGTAGAAAAAGATACGCCAAGATTTTTGTTTTTAGCGCCTTTTTTTGTTGTGACCAAAATCACACCATTTGCAGCTCGGGATCCATAAAGCGCAGTCGCAGCAGCACCTCTTAGTACTGTTACTGATTCTACATCTTCCGGATTGATATCCATGGCAGCATTACCATAATCATAACCACCTCTACCAGATTGCTGGTTAAGTGTATTAGAGATATCATTATTAATAGGAGTACCATCAACCACGAAAAGTGCCTGATTGTTTCCTGTTAATGAGCTAAAACCACGAACAATAACACTGGAAGATCCACCTAAAGTAGAACTTCTTCGAATGTCAACACCCGCAACTTTACCAGAAAGAGAGTTGATGAAGTTTACATCTTTTACTCTTGTTAATTCTTCCCCATCCACTTCCTGAGCCGCATATCCAAGAGATTTCTTTTCTCTTTTGATACCCAAAGCAGTAACAAGAACTTCGTTTAATACAGAACCTTCTTCAAGAACAACAGCAACAGTTGAAAGACCATTGATATTAATTTCCTGAGTACCGTATCCAGTGTAGCTAGCGACAAGGGTAGTCGCATCATTCGGGACCTCTAAGCTAAAGTTTCCACTGAGGTCGGAAACAGTACCTGTAGTTGTACCTTTTACAAGTAAGGAAGCACTAATTAAAGGCTCTCCGTCAGAATCTGTAATCGTTCCGGTAACTGTTCTCTGAGCCATTGCAAAAGCGCATGTCATCAGGAGCGTTACCATAATAAGTGAGAGTTTTTTCATACTAAAACTTTTAATTAAATAGTAAATATTGATAAACAAATTATGCATTCGAGGAAACCTGTCTTACTTATCGTAATTAGAATTTCCCTATTACAAAACTTCGCAAAGTTAAAGAACGCTGCCTGAATATTAAGGTATTGTTAAGATTTTCTTTTCTTTTAGCTACTAAAATCCCGACTTGGTGTTATTATAATCACTAAATCAAATATGAAAAATAGATTTAATAGCTTAACTACTATTTCGAGTACAATCTTATGTCGCAAACTAGTCAGATTACAGAATATAAAACTTAATTTACTCCCCTAAACGATATTTGTCCATGGAACAAGTAAAAGAGCATGTTAGGGATTTTCACAAGAGACCATCGTCAGCGAAACTATAATAAGATTGGCCTGCGATAATGAGGTGATCCAGTACATTGATGTCCAGGGTCTCTCCTGCTTTTTTCAATTTTTTGGTGATATCAATATCTGCCTGGCTTGGCTTTAGATTACCGGATGGGTGATTGTGGGCTAGGATGATACCCGAAGCGGGACCATTCTCCAGGGCTTTGCGGAAAATGATCTTTGCATCCACTACGGTACCGGCCATACCGCCGGAGCTGATTTTTTCTTTGTTGATC
>JBLHJZ010000104.1:0-10401 GCA_047619515.1 Saprospiraceae bacterium
GATAGATCACTTCGTGATAGTAGGGCTTCGCTTTTGGTTTTAGTTCTGTAAAACTTTTAAAGAGGATATGCTGAAAGTTAGATTCTTCAAAACTCAAAGTGACCTTAGAAAGTGGTTTGAAAAAAATCACCTGGCTGCGGACGAACTATTTCTGGGCTATTATAAAAAAGCGACAAAAAAACCGAGTGTAGACTGGTCTGAATCGGTAGATGAAGCGGTCTGTTTTGGCTGGATAGATGGGATCCGGAGAAAGATTGACGAAGAAAGTTATTCTATCCGTTTTACGCCCCGAAGAGCGAAGAGTCATTGGAGTGCAGTCAATATTGAAAAGGTAAAACTTTTAACTGCAGCAGGCCTGATGTATCCTACCGGTGTGGAAGCTTTTAAGAAAATGGATCCAAAAAATTCCGAGCAGATTAAAGTGGTATTGGACAAAAACTATGAGAATCAAATCAAAGCCATTAAAAAAGCCTGGGTGTTTTATGAAAAGCTTGCTCCTTCCTTTAAAAAATCGTCAATTTATTGGGTAATGAGTGCTAAACAAGAAGCCACACGGATGAAGAGACTCCAGATTTTAATCGAGTCTTCGGAAAATGGTTTGAAGATCCCCATGCTGAGAACTAATAAATAGCGGAACTCATTTCGTTAATTCTCGAACATAGGCAAGCAACGCTGAACGGTGAGTCGACGCTATGTAGCAGGAGTTCACCTATAGTTTACTTCTTCAGCACAATTCTTTTTACAAACTGTTCCTCTCCAATGTCAAATTTCAAAAAGTAAATCCCTTCAGCTTGCTGACTGAGATTGACTTCCAGCTCAGCGCCACCATTCGTCTCAAAAAGACTGGAACCAATAAGCTGTCCCTGCGCATTTAAAACCTGCATGTTGACCAGCCCGGTAATATCATTGGAAAACTGAACCGTGCTTATGCCATTGGTAGGATTTGGAAAAACCTGAATGGTTAAAGCAGTGCCTTTCAACCTTGCATTCACTATAGCAGAAAAATTTTCATTCCCATTAAAATCAATTTGTCTCAATCGGTAATAATATTCCGTCTCTGGTTTTACTTTTTTATCATCATAAAAATAAGAAACCCGAATATCACTATTGGACTGCCCATCGAGCCAGGCTATCGTCTCAAAAGCAGTGCTTCCTTCAGAGCGGCGTTGCAAGTCGAAACCTTTATTATTGATCTCTGAAGCAGTCGACCAATACAAACCGATCTCTCGCTTTTCATCATTAGCAATTGCATTAAAAGCCGTCAACTCTACAGGAAGCGGTCCGATTCCAAAGAGCTCCTCCTCGGTCATAAAAGGACATCCTGGTGGTAAATCAAAAGCTTCCGTTTGATCATTTCTATTGGTAGAACTTCCCTGGCTGGCAGAAAATCCCAGCCCTCTCCGGGCAAAGACATTCCAGATAATATTTTTATTGGCCTCTCCATTATTATCAATATCTGCCTGTAGAATTGCATCCCTGCCATCTACAAATCCTGGACTACAAGGCTGCCCTTTCAGACCGTCAATGACCAACTGGGCAGCGATATTGTTTCCACCACCACTATTATTATAAACATCCGCACTAAAGCCATGTTCATTGACCAGCGCCCAGTTGAGGTCCCAAATCATAGTACACCAGATAAACCCGATACCATGTGGTTGGGAAATATTACCATCATCTACGTTGCCATAAGTATAAGAATTGATGGCCATATCCGTGGTATAAGGTGCCGGCCGAATACCGTTTCCGCCAGGGGACTCCCCTAGAGCATAAGTACCTACACCCCGAGTATCAAAATGGTTATCACTGGATTCGATCGTCAACCATATTCCAAAAAAATCACTCCAGCCCTCTCCCATTTGTTCCGCATTATTCAGACAATTATTGACGGAAGGTCCACCAGTGAGACGGATAGAAATCCCATGTCCATACTCATGAGCAACAATTCCATTGTCAAGATCGCCGTCAAGCTCCGGGCCACTCTCCACCATGGTTATATTAAGACCATTATTCAATTCGGCTCGGATCGTCGCACAATCGGTCTGCCGAATCATCACCGCCGGGATAGTCACTTGATTCCCATCGTTACCCGGCCCCATGGTGACGAGTCCCGATACATTATTACAGACCAGTACCGCAATAGCCCCGGCATTCTGAGCATTTAGACATTTAGTTCCAAACTGACAGGTACCCCGATCTATCATGGCAATATTACCGCTCATCGCTCCTCCGTTGACAAGCGCATTGCAAGCCAAAGTTGGATTGGCAGTACCATCATCTGCTTCGACGACATCCCCCGTGACGGGATTAGCCAGCGAACCACCAAACCCTGCAGGAGCCATTTCATATAACCCGGCGACACTAGCAGGCGCATTGACCTCTATGCTACTAGCCGGAGTCCAAAGGTACATTTGCATCCTGGGATTGCCGCCATCAACCGGGGTTGAGAAATTAGCATTATTAGTACCGCCTCCGTCCTGAGCTTCAGCATTTACATAATCACTTCCCGCTCCTCCACGGCCTAGATTATCCTCCTGGAAATTTCCGGAAGGTTCATCAAAACCGTATTGGTACCATACATCATGCATAAGGTTGTTCCAATAAAACAAATTAGTGATATAAGGATCAGGATCGCTTACTGGCTCTGTCGTCAAGTCCAGGGGGAAATCAAATTCCAGGTTCACTCCTCCGTCGGCTCTGGCTGAGTTACCTCCTGTCGGGCCATTCGAATTATCATGATCATGGTACGCATCTGCATTATTTCCTTTAGTCACCGGGTAATTGATGGAGCCATCGTCGTGCCAGCCAAGTGTACCTGCATCACCAGCTACACTCCAGGGACTCACCTGCAAAGTCCGGCCTCCATGATTTGGACTTTCGACCGGATAGGCAAAGACCCGATAAGAATTGGCCACTACCAGCGCATTTCGAATTAGGCTAATCTCTGCCAAATGCTTTACCTTTGATTTTGCAGCGTTATGATTCTTTCCGTTGTGGAAAGCACAGTGAATGACTTGATTGTATTCTTTTAAAATCTCGTTGCTTTGAGCATCTATATAACTTTCCCACCAGTTCACCGCTGATAGCTCATAAAAGCTTATTGCCCAGCATAATTTAAGAGTCTCCTCCTTTTCAACATAGACCAACCTTACTTTAATATCTTCCAGTGCAATATTTCCCTTTTCAAAAACAGTGAGTTGATCCGTGGTATTGGCAGCGGAAATGATCGCCGGTAGGTCACCTGATATATCATGTGCCGCCATCACTTGTTGCAGCGCTTGCGTGGCAGTGACCTGTGCCTGGCTGGTATTTATTTTCTGATCCAGGTTGGCTACAAAAGTGCCTCCTGTACTCAATATCTCACCGGACTTAATATTAAAATTGCACATAGACCCGAGCACTTCGATTCCCTGATACCGTTGTTTCAGGTATAAATGATTGATGCCATTATGCCGGCTTTGATACTCGTCACTTAGGTGTAAATCCGATAAGTCTGCGAAAGTATATTTTCCGGATTCCTGAAGCTGCGCCAGGGCAATTTCAAATGAAGATTGGGCACTTAGCATTGTGATAAAAAGACATAACACAAATGTCAAGACATTCTTATAGTTCATCGTTGAAAGCTGGTTTTAAGTTATTTTACACTAAAAGTACCAAAACAAGTAAGCTGTCCTTTACTTTTTAAGTACAACCCTTTTTACAAACTGTTCCCCGCCAATGTCAAATTTCAAAAAGTAAACGCCTTCCGGCTGTTGACTAAGATCGACTTCCAATTCCGCATTTCCATTGGTTTCAAAAATACTGGAACCGATGATTTGTCCTTGTGCATTTAAAATCTGCATGTCGACTCGCCCTGTAATATCATTGGAAAGCTGGACTGTACTAATGCCAGGAGAAGGATTTGGATAAATTTGAATACCTGAAATACTGCCGCTAAGTTTTGCATTGACAACATCAGAATAATTTTCAACCCCGTCGACATCAACTTGTCTGATACGATAATAATATTCTAAATCCGATTGTACATTTCTATCCTGATGAGTATAAGTGGAAAAATTATTGCTATTCAAACTGCCATCTACCCAAGAGATAGATGTAAAATCTGATTCGGATTCAGTGCGACGTTGCAAATCAAATCCCTTATTATTTGTTTCAGTAGCGGTTGCCCAAAACAATTCTATTAATTGCTTTTTATTATCAGCTATTGCATTAAAAGCGGTCATCTCAACTGGAAGAGGATCTACTCCAAAAAGTTGTTCCTCTGTCATAAATTGAACTCCAGGAGGTAGATCAAAAGCTTCTGTTTGATCAAACCTATCTGTTGACAGTCCTTGGTCAGCAGAATAACCTAAGCCTCTACGTGCAAAAATATTCCAAAGAATGCTTATATATTGACCACCATTATTAGCTAAATTGGCCTGAAAAATTGCATTCCTTCCATCTACGAATCCAGGACTACAAGGCTGAAACTTCAAACCATCCATGATAATCCTGGCGTTATGATTATTTCCACCAGTGCCACTATATAAGTCCATATCTAATCCGGCGGCATTCACTAAGGCCCAATTTAAATCCCATAAAATCGTACACCAAATAAAACCAATACCATGTGGCTGAGATATCCCTGCGTCAGCCACATCACCATAAGTATAATCATTGACCGCCATATCAGTAGTGTATTGAGCTGGACGAATACCAAGGCCTGAGGGATCCTGACCTAATACATAAGTTCCAATACCACGAGGGTCTGCGTGATTATCTCCTTGTTCAATCGTCATCCAGATCCCAAAAAAGTCACTCCACCCTTCCCCCATTTGTTCGGCATTTCCCAGACAACTAGTAGTAGATGGGCCACCTGTTAGGCGATTAGAAATGCCGTGTCCATATTCATGAGCGATGATTCCATTATCAAGATCACCATCATATTCCGGGCTTCCATTCCATAAATACATCTGCATTCGAGGATTACTGCCATCAACAGGTGTATTAAAATTAGCGTTATTACTACCGCCTCCATCCTGGGCCTCGGCATTTACATAATCGCTTCCCAGGCCTCCTCTTCCAATATTATCTTGCTGAAAATTTCCAGCAATTTCTGTAAACCCATACTCGTACCATATATCGTGCATAAGATTATTCCAAAAAAACAAATTAGTAATATAAGGAGGAGGGTTAAGATTCGGATCTTGCGTCAAATCTATTGTAAAATCAAATTCAAGATTGGCTCCACCTTGAGCTCGGGCAGCGTCTCCTCCGGTTGGGTTACCGGAATTGTTCTGGTCTTCGTAAGCATCAACATTATTGCCTTTCGAGGTAGTATAGGTCGAATTTCCGTCATCATGCCACCCCAATGTACCTGCATTCCCTGATGGATAAGGATCAATCTCCAAAGTTCTATTGCCATGGATTGGACTCTCTACCGGAACGGCATATACCCGATATGAATTTGCAACGACCATTGCGTTTTGTTTTAGCTTGATTTCTGCCAAGTGCTTTACCCTTGATTTAGCACTGTCATTTTTATCCTTGTGAAAAGAACAATGAATCACCTGATTGTTTTCGGCTAATATTTCAGTGCTTTTGGTATCAACATAGGTGATCCATGAATTTTGGCAAGTTTTTTCATAAAGACTTACCTCCCAACATAGTTTCAAAGACTCCTCAAAATTTAGATAAACCAATCTCGTATTGATATTGTCATGTGCTATTATTCCTTTATCAAAAACAGTTTTGCGATCGGCATTGGCGGAGGCTTCAATTATCACTGGTAACTGTCCTGTTATTTCATGCGCGTGCATTACTTTTAGCAGGGCTTGAGTGGCTGTTATATCTGGCTGGTTAGTATTTATGTTTTGTTCCACATTGGATATAAAGCTTCCGGCAGCACTTTCTAATTCTCCTGACTTTATATTAAAATTAGTCATAGAATGAATGATGTCCAAACCTTGATACCGTTGCTGTAAATACAAGTGAGTGATTCCATTATGATCACTCTGGTATTCATCACTAATGGAGAGATCGGAAAGATCGGAATTGGTATATTTTCCAGATTGCTGAAGGTAATCGAAAGCAATGTCGAAGGAAGATTGGGCAAATAAAAATGCAGTACATAGACACAATATGAGTGTCAGGATATTCTTGTTCTTCATAGTTGAGTTGCTGGTTATAAGTTATTTTCCACTAAAAGTAGCGAAACAAGCGCTAATTTTCTAATAATTATATAAAAATTTAAAATACAAGATTGGGTAAGGCTAGTAAGTACCGCAGATTTTTTAACTACCGGGAGGTATGTCAGTCTGCAAATCCTCTCGGGTTAGTACCTTCGATCGAGACAGACTAAAGTCTGTGCTAGTGTCCAGGATTTACTTCCCCCTCACCACCTTCACCACCTCAAATAAAGTCCCATTCCCAATCTTCAAAAAATAAACGCCAGGGCTAACCTGAACACCATTATAATTATCACCGTTCCAGGGAAAATTATCAGTTTGGTTTAATGGAATCGTTTTAACCAAAACGCCTAAATTATTATAAATAAAAACTTCACAATCCGCGCAGTCTTGATTGAGTGCAATAGAAAGTACCTCCTGAAAAGGATTCGGACGAACAGAAATAATCAAAGCAGATTCAAAATCATTTGTTGCAAGGGGTGCCGGATGATTGTCAAAAAGTAAGACCACATCATCTCCTTCATCGGTAGCGGATATATCCAAATCGCCATCATTATCCCGGTCATGGAGAATGGTACAAGAGGCATTATTTGAAGCGTTCAAAACTGGCCCGCTGGTAAATGAACCTGTCCCGTCATTATAAAATATCAGGTAGTTACCAGTAGTATAAAAACTAGAGACGATATCCAGATCACCATCACCATCCAAATCACCGAGATCAATAGCAACTCCGAAACTGGCATTATTATCAGACAAATAGGTTGTACTTTGAAAACCTCCGTTTCCATCGTTCAACAAAACACTGATGTCTGCTCCCGAAGAATTTATAGAAACAATATCTGCAAATCCATCCTCATTAAGATCCCCAACTGCCAGCATCCAGGGTTGTCCACTTATCGAAACCTGTTCTGACATTATAAAGCCCATATTTCCATCACCGAGCATAACGACAACCTCACTTGAGGTATACATCCCTATGATTAAATCCTGAATACCATCATTATTAAAGTCTGTAACCACTAATCCGGAATGCCCCAAGCCGGGAGTACTTAAATTAGAAGAAGTAAAATTCCCGGTACCATCATTAAGAAAAAAGCTAAGATTACTACTTTCCCGGTTGGCAATAACAATATCATCATTGCCATCTCCATCCAATTCGATGATGCCTAAGCCCCGGGCACTAGATCCTGTAGTGTAATTATCCATATTAGCTAAAGTGCCGCTGCCGTCCCCAAATAAAACCCGAAGGTCATTATTATGTGCCGTACAAACGGCCAAATCTATTTCCCCGTCATTATCAAAATCTGCTCCCTCATTTGGACTCGGCGTAGTATTATTCCCTAGTGGGATGATTTCAAAATCATTATAATCTCCAGTACCATCATTGAGCAGAATTCTAAGATCATCCGAAGTTTCATTTACTACGGTCAGGTCAGAATAACCATCATTATTCAGATCGCCGGCATAGGCACCATAAGATTGTAATACGCTCTCCCCTGGTTCTCGAAGTTCGATTGTTTTGATCAAAGTGAATTCCACCTCATTGGCGGAAGGTGGCACCGTTGCTATCCAAAAATTCCAGACATAGGCCTTCTCCATATTTTCGCCTGAAGCTGATTTGATACTCTTGGTAAGGGTAACCGTCACCCACTCCCCTGCCATCAAGGGTTCAAAAGTGCTCATCTCTACTGTCTGATCATTATTGCTCATACTGAAAGCCAGTTCCGCAGGTCCCGACCATCGGCCAAAGACTTTGAAATTGCCATAAGCAACGGTAGCCAAATCAAGCGGAGTATCAAAGGTAACACTGATGATGCCATTAGGCTGGGCGCTTATTTCCTGGTTGTCCGGAAAAACTGCCGTCGCAAGAGGTGCCTGAGAAAATAAAATAGCGGAAACAAAGAGTAGGAAAAAGGTTAATATTCTTATCATGATTTTTGTTTTCGATTCTTGACAAGATAAGAACTAAATGTAGAATGAAGGATTAAAAAATTAATACTGAAAAATGGCCGACGAAATAATAAGCACTAGACTCTGTTCGGCGTTCGTAGCCGCTCTTAGGTACAAAAACTTTTGGAATAAAGTCTATTATTTATAAGTGCGCTCAAAACTTCCATCTTTAGTTTTGACAACCTCACCAATTAGTGCCTCATCCCATAAGTAAATGATAGTTTAGGCGCCGTTATTTGTTGACTGATCAAGGCGGAGGTTCCCGATTTTAGCCGTAGCTAAATGAGGGGTTCTCCAACACTGAGCAGGCAAAAAAGAACAAGACTAAGCCGTCATGGATTTATGGGGTAAGATACTAGGAGCCTGTAAGTGAAATCCCCGCCCAAAATTTTGGTCTGGCCGTTTTAGATTTCCTAATCATTTTTAATTTAGCATATCGCAAAGCTTCCGTGTAGCTTGCTCCGTCCAGTACTTTTTTATAAAAATAAACCATCATTTGAGTAGAAGCCCCGTCTGAAATTTTCCAGCGGGTAGAAATCGTATTATCCACTCCAGCAAAAAGGAAAGCCCGGTTGAGAGAAAGCAGTCCTTTCCCATGAATCAAATCGCCCGTCCCGTTATCTGCGCTATTTAAGACCACTAAGCTTGTATTCCTAAAATTCATATTCATCACTTCGCCGGCATATAAAATACCATCCTCTCCGCCTGAAGGTACCAGAGCAAGGCCAGATAATTTTGGTATCCGGTCATTGACAAAATAATGAGAAGTAATATGCACATGGGTATAATTGGCAGCTTCGCTTTTAAACTGATCTTCCGTTGCATCAGATTTAAGAAAAGTCTTTCCCTTTAATTTTTTTTGGGTATAAATTTCCAAAATAGTCAGCGCTTCATTTTCTGAATATTCCCGCCTACTTTCCCGATTAAAAACAGGAGCCCAAACCGTGATGGATTTAGTAATTACCTTGCTCGTATTTTGTTTTTGCACCATAAAATCTGCAGACAACTCATAGCTGATCGCATGATCCCTAATCAGGTAATTCAGTTTATTATATTTAATTTTTTTCTTAGGTTTTTCCTTGAGCAAAGTTTCAAAAGCCAGCATATGCAGCTCTTTATGTGGAATGATAACCAGCTTTTCTTTTTTTTGCAACATTCCTTTTATAGGTTCGATTAATCGGCGATACAGTGAGTGGCTGACTGAAATGAATTGCGTATCATTTACCTCTAATATAGCATTTAGCCCTGTATTTACCTCCGCAACCAATTCCTGTAGATCAGCTTTGGTGGAGCCTGGGAATGAGGTGTTTTGGATAGGAAAATAAGTGCTGATTTCTTTTTGTCCAATCGCAAAAATATAATACAAATCTTTGCCCATATAATAGGACAATAAGACCTCATCCGCCGCTAATTTCTTTTGCACTTCAGCTACAGTTACCTTTGGTAAGCAATACTTTAAATCGAAATAACCAGGAGCTGCTTTTTCAATTTTTCTCAGCAGTATTTGATAGTCGCTATGAATGTTCAGGGCATCTTTATTAAAATTGCTCGCCTTATACTTTACCGCTAAATCTGTTTCCAAAAAAGTGAGTTGATTTCGTATCCCTTGTTTTTCTTTTTTTATACTATCTGGCAGGTTTTTCTCGAACATTTCATAGAAATCCACCTCCTGGTTTTTTAGTTCAATAGCCTTACTAAATTCTGCAAATTGGAAGGCATCATTCTGGTACTTTACATCGGCTGTGGCATCATACAATGCTAAGGCAATGTATACCGCCTGCTCATAAATATCCCTGGCGTTTTGTAAAATTGAAAGCTGGCCATTATCCCGATCTAAATCTAAAATCTGACCTTCGGATACTTCAATCGCAAGGGTAGTACTCTGGTAAGCTGTTAATAGATTTTTAGTGTTTTTATCTTTAAAATAAGCTTCCAGTAAGATTTCAGTATTTACCCTTAACCCATTAATATACAAGCTTTTATCCAAAACCAACGGAACAAAAAGTTGTGGGTCTTCCTTTTCTTTTGAATAGAGTGATTCCAATGCGAGATCGACCTCTTTCCCCGCCTGGTCAAACTCCCCGTTTACAAAAAGCATCTGGGCGATATTTAAGCGCGACACTGCTGTTAATCGCCTTAATCCCTTGCTGGCTACAAGTGCTTCTTTAAAATTGGCAATTGCATCCGCTGTATTTGAATTTTCTTTGAATATTGCAAGGCCACGACCATTATAGGCATTGGCTAAGCGGGGATTCGCAACATCTGGATCACTGGCTGACTTTAG
>JBLHJZ010000105.1:0-10394 GCA_047619515.1 Saprospiraceae bacterium
AAAGCGGAAATAAAGTGTTTTATTCTTCCGGTGACGATCAGGCGGTAAGGGTTTATGGAAACAAACTCGACGGTATCACCAATATTGTATCCCCAGAGTCCTGCATTATTATTGATGATAATAGCATAGTTGACCCCCAATTCGATTTGTCCTAAGGTAAGTCGGGTCGGGTTGTCATTAAAAACTTCATCGGCAGGAATGAACTCGAAAAAGATACCACTATAGGCATTTAAAAGGAGCCCTTTTTCTGTCTGGCTATCCTGGAAAGCGATAAAACCTTCAGAGGCAGGATAGGTTTCCACACAGTCTACTTTTTTACCAATCAAACCCTCAATCGAGCTCCGGTAGGGTTCGTAGTTGACACCTCCATAGACAAAGACACTAAAGTCAGGAAATAGGTCTTTGATGTATTTTTTACCGGATTTTTCAAGTAAGCGCTCATAATACATTTGTACCCAGGGTGGAATACCGCTGATGAGCCGCATATCCTGGCCGATTGTTTCATTGACGATAGCTTCCAGCTTGTCTTCCCATTCTTCGATACAATTGGTTTTATAGCTTGGAAGTTGGTTAGTGCGAAGCCATTGGGGTACCTGGTGGTTGACAATACCAGAGAGCCGTCCTGTCTTGATAGTTCCGGTTTTGGTGAGCTCCGGACTTCCAGAAAGAAATATCATATTTCCGTCAAGGAAATTTCCATTTCCGGTACGTGCAAAATAATTAAACAGCGCATTTCGGGCTGTGCCAAAATGATTGGGGATACTTTCTTTGGTCAGTGGAATGTATTTTACCCCGGAGGTAGTCCCCGATGTTTTAGCGAAAAACTTGGGTCGGCCTTTCCATAAAACATCTTTCTCTCCGTTTTTAATCCTTTCGATATAGGGCTTGAGTCCTTCGTAATCCCGGATAGGCACCTGTTCGGCAAAAGCCTCATGGCCAGAGATATTTTCAAAGCCATGATCTTTGGCAAAAGCAGTATTTGCAGCTCCTTTCATCAGTTTTTTAAAAACCTTATCCTGTGCGGCAACAGCATTGGAGGACCAACGGTCAATATCTCGGGCTATTTTTTTTGCGAGCGGCTTTATTATATGTGATTTGAAATTCATGCATTTTTTTTTCTGGCAGCAAAAATAAGGAAAATAATCTTGAGATTACCAGGAGTCAATCCGCCCTTTTTAAAATAAAAAGCGACCTTAAGCAAGAAGCTTAAAGTCGCTTTAAACGGTTTGGGGGGGGTGTTACAAACGTAAGTCTTCTACTTCTATATCCTCAGGTAGAGACTTTAGGTCTAATTTAAAAGTAGCGTCTGTATACGTTTGGTTTGATTTAAGTTGATCAATAGCTAAGGTAAATCTAGTACCATCCTTGTTAAATACCTTGACACGCATCATCTGCGAATTATTTTTATTGATAGTCAGCCTCATTTTTGAATATTCCGAATCGTTATCTTTTGGCTTGAACTCGATTTGTTGAATCGGAGTTTTACCTTCATAGGCCTCATTCATTAGTACATAATAGAAATCTCCTCTTTCGTACATCTTTAAAAAATCCTTGGGGGATAAAAATTCTTCTGAACCTTCTTCCAACACCTCAAAATTAGAAATCTGAACTTGTTTATTTTTTTTCAGATGAGTCCATACGGTCTTTCCGTCGCAAATGATCAGAAAACCAGGGAGCTTTAATCTGGATTTATCTCCGAATTGGACGATTTCACCTTTTTGTATTTCCGGATCTTCCTGAGGAACTTCGATGGTCAAGGTGAAATCTACTTCCATTGATTTATAAGAATTATATAGCTTTTGGGTCTTATCTAAAATCGCTTTAGCCTCTGGGTCTGATTTTTCGATGTGTAGCAACTGCTCCGGAATTCCATCCTGTGCGGCAACAATTCCAGTGATGACCAGTACAAATATGATTGAAAGTAAATGCTTCATTATTTTAATTTTCCTTTTTGACTCGTAAATTTGAAGAAGGTTTATTTAAGCCCTGTCCCTTACCTCTTGAACGATGTCTATTTAGTAATTATTGGGCAGCACAAAGCTAATTCTTTTTTAAAAAGGGGGAGGGTTAAATGTTTGTTAAGATGGGAAGGTCGATGTTCGGGATTCGGTGGATTAAACTGTAAAAAAGGACCGTATGTCTTATAAATTTAAAAAATAAGAGTCCCTTCAAGATATTTAAAAAATGATTATAAGAATACTGGAATTTAGATTAAGGCAGCTTGGACGGATGCTCCGGGAGATCGGCGCTGTATATTTCGTGCTTTTGGTATTGGTCTGTTTTGGATTCTTTATGGGTTTGGTAGAATCTGTTGTACGAAGCCAGTCGATCTGGATGGGTTTGATAGGAGCCATGATTGCTTCATCCATTCATTTTAGCCGCAAGGATTCCGGGTTTTTAAAAATGCTGGAAGTGAAACGGGTTAAGCTTTATATCATGGAATACCTACTATTGACTACTCCCTTGGCAATTGCTTTTTTGGGAGGCTCAAATTTTGGAGCTATCCTGGTGCAAACCCTGAGCCTTGTTATACTAGCTTTTTTACCTAATCCAGAGATGGAAGGAAGTTCTTTTTCAAATAAGTTAAATTTTAATTTCCTTCCGAAAGAGTTATTTGAAGCCCGGAGCTATCTGCGTAGGTTCGCTATTCCACTTGGGCTATGCTATATCCTGGGATTGATCACCTCAAAATATATGACTATTCCAATAGTGATGGTTCTTTTGACGGCTTTATTATTCACGGCTTTCTTTGATGAAATAGAGAGCAAAGCCTTATTCGAGGCGATTCATTTTAGAAAAGGGATTTTAAGTGCTAAGATTCAATCCTACCTGGGTTTATATTTTCTATTATTATTGCCTTATATCCTTTTGTTTTTAATCCTCCATTTCGAATACTGGTATATTTTGCTGGTGGTCTTGTTTGTTGGATCGACCGTGATATTGTTCAATATTTTTTATAAGTATTCACATTATGCTCCCTATCGAAGGAGGGTTTATAATTCAACAGTAAATGCGATTTTCTTTGGTTTTGCGATGGTTCCATTTTTCTATCCGGTGACCTTGTTATATGTTTTTTATTATTGGCGAAAAGCCCGAAAAAATATTCGTTTGTATTATGCTGAAAATAAATAATCTAAAGGTTGCCTACGGGGATCATCAGGTGTTGAAGAGCCTGGATCTGGCGTGCCTGGCAGGTGAAATCCATGGCCTGTTGGGCTTGAACGGTGCCGGAAAGACTACGCTCTTTAGAGCCATTTATGGCTTTATTAAAAGAGACGCCGGGACTTGTGAGTTGGAAGGACAGCCGGTTACCAGCCAGTCGATCGCTTTTTTAGAAACAAATCCTTTTTTCTATTCCTATATGAAAGGAAAAGAATACCTGGATATCGTTTCTCTCAACCAGGATTTCAATGTTGAGAAATGGAATAGCTTATTTGATTTGCCTCTGGATGATTTGATCGATACCTATTCTACCGGGATGAAAAAGAAACTGGCTTTGCTGGCAGTGATTTCCCTAAAGCGCCCGGTGATGATCCTTGACGAACCCTTCAGCGGCGTGGATGTAGAGAGTAATGAAAAGATTTTTCAAATCCTCCAGCGATTAAGTGGACAAGGAAAGATTATTCTCCTCTCTTCACATATTCTACAGTCCTTTACCGGGATTTGTGATAAGATCAGTGTGTTGAAAGAAGGGGTGATTATCAAAACTTTCGAAAAACAAGCGTTTCCAATACTTGAAAGCCAACTCAAAGCGGAAATCACGAAAGGAATGGGGACGATATTGGATGAGCTGATGTAGAGGCAGAGGTCAAAGGTCAGAGGCTCCGGTTTGCCCCCTGCCCTCTGCCCTCTGTTAAAGCTCAATTTTTAATGTTCGGATCACCTTTCAAATACTTATCACAAAATTGAAGTATCCGTTTGTTGGATTCAATTTGATTTTCTTTTTTGACAAAACCATGTCCTTCATCTTCAAAAAGTACATACTCTACCGGTATATTATTCTTTTTGATTTCTGAAACCATTTCATCGGACTCTACCTGCAAAACTCTTGGGTCTTTTGCTCCTTGTAAAATTATTACAGGATTTTTAACCTGGTCAGCATGAAACAGGGGAGAGATATTATACAACCTCACGGAATCTGCGGTATTTGGATCTCCCATTTCCTGGTATAAAGCGTCCTTGAAAGACTCCCACCATGGCGGAATACTTTTGAGCGTTCTCAACCAATTGGTAACCCCAAAAAGATTTACCCCGACTTTGAACTCTTCCGGGGTTTCAGTCATGGCTCTCATTACCATATAACCACCGTAACTTCCTCCGATGATGCCGATTTGATCTTTGTCGATATAAGGTAAAGAAGCCAAATAGTTTTTCCCTTCAATACAATCCTTCAAATCTTTTTCTCCATGGTTTTGGTCATCCATTTGGAAGAATGATTTGCCATAGCCGCTACTTCCCCGATTGTTGACCATGAGGACAGCATAACCGTGATTGACCAGGTATTGTACATTTGGTCTGTAGCCCACGCGTGATTGTCCACCTGGCCCGCCATGAACCCAGACTAATGCAGCAACTTTATTCTCCGGGCTTGCATTTTTGGGCTTATAATAAATCGCAGGAATTTCCAAACCATCAAAAGATTTGTATCGAACAACCGCTGCATCCACTAAATCAGCGCTATCAATTTCCTTATTTAAGGTATTGGTCAGTTGTTTATGCTTTCCTGATTTAAGGTCGAAAGTGTAGAGATTACTCGTCGATCTTGAACTTCCTGCATAAAAGGTCATCAATTTTTCATTTTTAGAAATATTCACGCGAGAAATATCTGCGCCATCAATTTTTGGAAACTTAATTTCTTTTCCGCTTTCTGTATCTAAAATACTTAGCTCATTTTTCCCATCTGCGTTGATCCCCACAACACGATATTTTCCGGTTTTAGAAAAATAAGCATAAGAGATGTCCCAGTCTTTTTTTAAAACTTCTTTATGGCTTCCGTTGTCAATCGTATACTTTTTTAAAGACTGATATTCTCCTCCATTATCAGTCGTATAATAAAGTTCTTTGCTATCCGTACTAAAATCTGAGGGAGAGTATCCGGCTTGGCCCTCTGATATTTTCTTTATTTCTTTTGTTTGAAGATCGTAAAGAAACATATCTGAGTCATTTGTGTTGATGGACTTAGATAAAGCCATATAATTTTTGTCATTTGAAATTCCTCCAAAATTGTAACCGCCCTCATTTTCAAAAACCAATGTTGATTCAAAGTTTTCAATGTCCATCTCATAGACATCCATGAATTGGGGATTCCGTTTATTAGAACCATAATAAAAACCAGCGTAATCCTCCGTCCATCCATACATAGATGCCCGGGCACCTTCTTCTGGAGTCAGGTCTTTGATGGTTCCATCTTCTTCTCTTAGGAAAATATGGTAGATCTCGTCCCCGTCATTATCAGATGAATATAAAATTCGATCATCCTCAGGGAAAAAAGCCATGGGTCTGACAGTGCCATCTGATGTGGTTAGGGCTGTTTTTTCACCGCCATCAATAGGGATAGTATAGGCATTATAAGTGCCGGAGATATTAGAGCCAATCAGGAGTTTAGAATAATCATGTGAAAAAGAACTCCCAAAGATACCTTCATTGTCCATAAACTGCTCAATCGTGTATTGTTTAATTTCTTTTGAGATTTCCTCTTTAGGGGCATCAGACTTGCATCCCCAAATAAATAGAGAAAGGAATAAAAAAAAGATGACTTGTTTCATAATTAATTGGATTCTGTTATTAGAAATAGATAGCAGCGAAATAATTTCAATGTGAAAATAGCGAAAAGGAAAGTGTAGCAGGTAGGAAAGTCTATAAAGAAAAGATGTTTTTATACCAAAGATAGCTTGTCGTAGGTCTAAAAAAGAAAAAAACCCAACGAACACCTTGATCCGTTAGGTTTAAGTTCCCCTGTGAATAAATCCACAAGGTTGCCTCCTATTTCCTATTTTTCAAATCTTCCAAATATCGTTCCAATTCCACTTCATCATACACTAAGACTTCGCGCGCTTTACTTCCATCGCTTGGACCAACGACACCGAGGGATTCCAATTGATCCATAATACGACCTGCCCGATTGTATCCGAGCTTGAGTCTTCGCTGGATCATAGAGGTAGAACCGTGTTGGTTTTGTACCACTAATCTTGCAGCATCACGGAACATTTCATCGAGGTCTGAAACTTTAAGCTGGCCTCCGCTGGATGGACCATCATCGTCGCCGTGGAATTCAGGTAGAAAGTAGGGTGTAGGATATCCTGGTTGATTATGAATATATGCTAAAACCTTTTCGACTTCCGGTGTATCTACAAAAGCACACTGGAGTCGGATAATATCAGTACCAAAAGATAATAACATGTCTCCTCTTCCGATCAATCGATCAGCTCCACCCGTATCGAGGATAGTTCGGGAATCCACTTTTGCGGTTACTTTGAAAGCTATCCTGGCGGGAAAATTGGCTTTGATTACCCCGGTAATAATATTCACAGATGGCCGCTGGGTAGCAATAATAAGGTGAATACCTACTGCTCGTGACAACTGTGCCAGACGACCAATCGGCAATTCTATTTCTTTACCAGCAGTCATGATCAAATCTGCAAACTCGTCAATCACCAAAACAATAAACGGCATAAATTTATGACCATTATTTGGGTTAAGGCGGCGGGCGACAAACTTATTATTATACTCCCGGATATTTCTGACCTGTGCTTTTTTCAACAGATCATAACGGGTTTCCATCTCTATGATCAGGGAATTCAGGGTATGAACTACTTTAGTCGTATCGGTTACAATGGGTTCGTCTAAGCCCGGCAAGTACGCTAGGAAATGGTTTTCGATTATGGCATAAGGGAAGAGTTCCACCTTCTTGGGATCGATCAGTACGAACTTGATTTGAGAAGGGTGTTTTTTATACAGCAAAGACATCAGGATAACATTGATCCCGACAGATTTACCCTGGCCGGTAGCTCCGGCAATCAGCAAGTGAGGCATCTTCGCCAAATCCGCTACGAACACTTCATTGGAAATGGTTTTACCAAAACCAATGGGTAAATCCATTTGCGCTCTTTTAAACTTATCGTTCATCAAAACTTCTTTGAGCGAAACGATTTGCTTGTTTTGATTAGGCACCTCAATACCGATAGTTCCCTTTCCAGGGATTGGAGCTATAATACGGATACCCAGTGCTGCGAGGCTCAGGGCAATATCATCCTCCAGGTTTTTGATCCTCGAGATACGTACCCCAGGAGCCGGAACGATCTCATAAAGCGTGACAGTAGGGCCAATAGTGGCTTTGATCTTTGTAATCTCAATTTTATAATTGAGCAAGGTTTCGATGATCTGATCCTTATTTCGTTCTAGCTCTGCTCTGTCTATTTCTACTTTTTCCTCGTTATAATCTTCCAATAATGCTAAAACCGGGTTTTCATAAGAGGAGAGCTCCAGGGTAGGATCATAAGGTTCGCTATGATTAGCATTGCCGGCTGCTATTTGGGTGTCTGGTAATAGAGAGTTTTCTACAGTCTGGTCTTCCGTTTTTGACGCTATTTCAAGCGCATCGTCTCCGGGTTTGATGCCTTCCGGTAGTTTCCGGTTTTCTTTATCAAGATTAAATGACAACTGTCCCTCTTTGAGTGGATTATGCGTTTTTTCTATAGAAGCATTATCGCTATCGGCTGATGTACCCGTATCTGAAGAAGGAGCACCAGGGCTGTCCGTAATAATTTCAAAAGTATCATCAATTAGCCCCCGGCCAGATTCTTTCGTTGGACGTAAAGTCCCTGTCGGAAGGGGTTGATGCTCTTCCATTGTTTTCGGTTTCCTTGAAACTTTAGCCCTGCCATTGATCAGGTTGTCAAAATAGTATTTGATCTCATTGAGCATGCCGGTGAAAGTCAATTCATTGAAATTAGGGTTGAAGGACCAAATCGCCAATCCAATACCGACAAACAGAATCAGGACCGTAAGGCCGATTATTCCGACAAAATTGATGAGCCAGTTACAAATGTTTTTTCCAAATTCACCGCCCCAGTTGAATTCGGTATCTTGAAAAATAAAAGCCAATAAAATAGAACTCCCTAATAATAGCCAGAATCCTTTCCACAGCATTGGGATGTGTGTTTTTAAAGGCACTTTTTTTATTCTGCCCAACCCCATTAAAGTCAACACTGGGATGAAAATAAAGGAAGCTAAGCCAAACCCCCAATAAATAAACATATTGGAAATAATTGCTCCCAGCCTTCCCAGCCAGTTTGCCATTTCTACGTCTCCCTTGAGGAGCAAACCCCAGGAATGCCTCAACACGCGATCTTGATCTATTTGCCAGGTAAAGATATAGGAGGTAAACGCAATAACGAGATATAACGCAAGAAATAGGCAGAGAATTCCTACTAATTTAGGGATACGTTCATCATTGATCTTTATCCTCAACGAGAGCTGACTCTTATTAGTATTCCTTTTTTTTGCCATGCTTAATTTGTTCTTATCGTGCCTGGAGGCGCGGAATTTAGTGTTTCTATAGTATTAGTAGCGACTTTTAAGAAGTTTCACACCTCTGGAAAATCACCAGGGACTACAAAATTAGTCAATATCAATTGTATTTTCGAAAAATTGGTAGTTGATATTCATGCGTTTGTCAATAATGTGTGGACACAAGATTTTTTTTTTTGAAACTAGCAGGCTGAAATACGTTAAATCTGCTCCTTTGGTTCCTTAAAAGCAACACAGATTGTATTAAATATGACTCATGATATTTGAACTTGATTTTCATAATATTAAACTTTTCCTAAATTTGCAACGGAATCTAATTTTTCAAAGTAATTTCTCCAATTTTGGTTTTTCAATAAATTCAAAGCGGTGGAACCCAGTATAACAGATGAAACGATTGCCCTCCAGTTGAAAGCCAATGACCAATCGGCTTTTCAGGTCGTTTTCCAACAGCATTACACCAACGCTTGTAAGACCATCCGACGATTTATTCGCGAAAACAGCATAGTAGAAGATTTGGCCCAAGATGTATTCGTCCGGTTTTGGGAACGAAGAGATAAGATTGAGATCAAAACCTCGATCGGTGCCTATATTCATAGAATGGCAATCAATGAAGCCCTTACTTTTTTGCGAAAGCAAAAGAAATTTCAACAAGATAATATTGAGGATTTTAGTTTTTCTGCTGATGGAGCCAGTTCTGTCGAGGTAATGGAAGGGGAGGAACTACAAATAAAAATAAAGCATGCCATAGATAGCCTGCCGCCAAAATGTAGAACGGTCTTTTTGTTGAGTCGTCATGAGGAAATGAGCTATAAGGAAATCGCTGCAAAACTGGATATTTCAATAAAAACAGTCGAAAACCAGATGGGGAAGGCTTTGCGAGTCATGCGAGAACATTTAAAGGATCATTTGCCGGGCTATTGGCTATTGGCTGTATTGTTATTTAAACATATGATAAATTAATATCAATACAGTCAAAAATAAAATGCAAAATAAAATAGGGGTAAGACACAATAAATGCATCAACACCATAGAAAAGGGAATTTAATATGGATGACAAGTACATTTCTTTAATCGCTAAATACCTGTCAGGAGAGATTGAAGATCATGATCGGGTTGCACTCTTCGAGCTGGTAGACAGTTCCGGGGAGCATAAGGCGTATTTTGAAGAAATGCAGCAGGTCTGGAATGTTAGTGCGGAGGAAAGTGATGACATTATTATAGACACCAATCTGGCCTGGCAAAAGGTTACCGGTCGTATTAATCCGGTTGTTGAAAAAAAAGCATCGGCCCAGGGGGCAAAAGTTTTTAGACTCGGGCAACTTTTAAAAATTGCTGCTGTCTTTATTGGCGTAATTGGCGCTGTTTGGCTTTTCAATAATCCGAGGCAAACGAAGCAGCAATTTACTGCGTATCAAACATATAGTAAAGAGAAAAAAGAAGTGCTGCTACCCGATGGTAGTAAAGTATGGCTCAATGAAAACTCCAGATTAAGTTTTGATAAAAATTTCGAGACAAGAGTAGTACAACTGGAAGGGGAAGCCTTTTTTGAAGTACAACATCTGGTCAATAATCATAAATTTGAAATTCTGAGTGGGGATACAAAAACCACTGTTTTAGGTACTTCTTTTAATGTGCGGGCATATTCGGACGAAGCCCAGGTAGAAGTAACCGTGGAATCCGGAAGGGTTGTTTTTGAGGATAAAAAAGCTAAAGAAATTGCAAAAAAGGTAATTTTAAAGGCTGGAGACTCCGGGGTTTATAAGAAAAAGGAAGCCGAAGTCACCAAAACTACCAGAACGATTTCCAATGCAGATGCCTGGAAAACCGAAAAACTGGATTTCAAAGATGCTAAACTATCAGAAGTG
>JBLHJZ010000106.1:0-10371 GCA_047619515.1 Saprospiraceae bacterium
TTTTTTGTCAATACAGATTCCCGTAACAAGTACATTCTACAAAGAATAAATCATCATGTATTTAAAGATGTTGCTGGCTTAGTCAATAATAAAGTTTTAATAAGTAACCATATTAGGAGCAAAATTTCAAATGTTTCAGAAGAAGCGTTCACTAAAAAAAACCTCACTTTTGTAAAAGCAAAAAACACAGACTTATATTATCATAAGCAAGATGAAGACTTCTGGAATGTGATGATTTTTATTGAGGATAGCATAACCTATGAAATTGTAAAAAGCGAAGAAATTGCCTACGAAGGTGGTAAGCTTTTAGGAAAGTTCTTAAACCTGACTTCAGATTTTAACAGCAGTCAATTAATAGATGTAATTCCTTATTTTCATGATATGTCTTCTCGCTACAAGCAATATGCTTTTTCACTTCAAAGCGCACCAAAGGATCGATTGCAAAAAGCAGCAAAATACACAAACATAGTAAGCGAGTTAAAAGAAGAAATGTGCATTCTTCAAAAATTAAAAGACGCTGGTAAAATCCCGTTAAGAGTTACTCATAACGACGCGAAGATATCTAACGCTCTTTTCGATAAAGATAATAAAGGTATTTGTATGATAGATACAGATACAGTAATGCCCGGAATAATACATTACGATTTTGGTGATGCCATTAGAACAATTTGCAATACCGCTGCAGAAGATGAAAAAGATTTATCTAAAGTTGAATTTAATTTAGATTATTATCGAGCATATAGAAAAGGGTTTCTAGAAAAAACAGAACATTCTTTAACTTCTATTGAATTGGAATATTTGCCACTAGCAGCAAAAACAATGATTTTCATTATGGCATTGCGGTTTTTGACTGATTACTTAAAACAGGATGTTTATTATAAAGTAAAGTATCCAGAACACAATTTAGACAGAGCAAAAAATCAATTTAAATTGATAGAAAGTTTTTCTAAAAAACTTTCAAAATAGGTGTATCTATGGTTGCTACAACCTTTTCTACAGATACTCCGAACTTGGTAACAGACATAGTAAGAACCAACGGTGTGTCAGCTAACTGGGTTTGGTGGGCCTTTTTAATTACAGGCTTATTAACGGTTTTTGTCTATGCTAAATTATGGCGTAAATCTTACGTGAATACTCTAAAAAATCAGGAGATGCACTTCCTAAAATGGTTTCTTTAATGTCTTTTGTTCTGACATTTTTATCCTTCTCTTGAAGGTCGATGACAACCCTTGCTTATCATTTTATCCAGGGTCTGACGACCCTGACAAAGAACTCTCGTCCTTACAGGACTTTGGTGATACTGAATAGTATTATATCAAAAGTCCAGGGATTAAGTTAATAACAATAAATGGTCTGGCTGGAAAATTCGGAAGGGCAACCGTTTAGAACAGCACAAAAAAAAGCCCATCTTCTGAATTACAAAAGATGGGCATAAAGTTATTTTTAGAATATATTAATGCACTTGTTGGGCTTTAAGTGCCATCAACATTGTTTCTCCGATTTTAGCAGGTGATTTGACAACATGAATGCCACATTCCTCCATAATTTTCATCTTTGCTTCTGCGGTATCATCATCACCACCAATGATTGCACCTGCATGTCCCATTGTTCGTCCTTTGGGAGCCGTCTGTCCGGCAATAAAGCCTACAACAGGTTTAGTAGCATTGGCCTTTACCCATCTTGCCGCATCAGCTTCCATGCTTCCCCCAATCTCCCCTATCATGACGATACCATCTGTATCCGGATCTTCCATCAATAATCTTACAGCATCCAGCGTGGTAGTACCTACAATCGGATCGCCGCCTATTCCGATACAAGTAGATTGTCCAAGGCCAGCTTTAGTGACCTGATCTACCGCTTCATAAGTAAGCGTACCGGAGCGAGAAACAATACCGATCCTTCCCGGATTGTGTATAAACCCGGGCATGATTCCTACTTTGGCTTCACCGGGAGTCATTACACCCGGGCAATTGGGACCAATCAAACGGCAATCTTTATTTTCAATATAGGCTTTTACCTTTACCATATCCTGAACAGGAATACCTTCAGTGATACAAATAATCACTTTGATACCTGCTTCCGCTGCTTCCATGATCGCATCTGCTGCAAAGGGAGGTGGAACAAAGATGATAGAAGTGTCAGCGCCTACTTTATCTACCGCTTCTTTTACCGTATTGAAAACGGGTTGCTCAAGATGAGTCATTCCTCCTTTTCCAGGAGTAACCCCGCCTACAACATTGGTACCGTATTCAATCATCTGACCGGCATGGAAGCTTCCTTCTTTACCGGTAAACCCCTGGACGATTATTTTCGAATATTTATTAACTAGTACAGACATTATATTTAACTTTTTTCTAGTTCTGTTAAAAAATTCTTCTATTCCTTTTTGAGTACGAATCGCTTTATAGAAAAGTAAGGGCTTGATCCGTTAAAACTTAGATACTTTAGTTGGCATCCTCTGACTCCGGTTCAACCATTATAAAGACATCTTCATTATTTTTTTGCAAATAATATTTTTCTCTGGCAAACTTCTCTTTATTATTTCGAATATCCACCTGATCTTCATGCGCTTCTCTAATCTTGGTTTTATAATATTGCTTATCCTCCTCCATATTATTCAGTGTCTGTTGGAGTTGCCATTGCGTAAGTATATCATGCTTGTCAAAGAATACCATCCAAGCTACAAAAATTGCCGTAATAAGAAAGTACTTATTCTTAAAAGGCGCTGGTATCTTTCTCGTAAAAGGTTTAAATGGATTATTTCTTACAGCCATAACAAAAAATTAGGAATTTATAATTTGAAATGAGGAATGCCAAAGGGTCCAATTCTTCATTTTTAATTTCTAATTATTAATTCATACAAAACCTTGCCATTAGAGCTTTGTCAAGATCAAATTATCGGCTGTATTTGGCGCCTTTTGAGCCTGAACTTCGTTGAAAATACTCGTCACCCGCACAGGTGTCTGCGTTTTTCGCCTCTTTCAGACTCAAAATGCACTCAAATCCAACTCGACATTTACCCCTTGACAAAGCTCTAGCCACCAATCAGCGCTTTGCCAGGAAAAACAGCAGCATCACCCAGTTCCTCTTCAATTCTCAACAACTGATTATACTTTGCAATCCTATCAGAACGCGATGCAGAACCGGTTTTGATCTGTCCGGTATTCAATGCAACCGCTAAATCTGCAATAGTAGTATCTTCTGTCTCTCCGGAACGGTGACTCATCACACAGGTATAGGCATTCCTTGTTGCCAGATTAACCGTATCAATAGTCTCAGAAAGAGACCCAATCTGGTTCACTTTTATCAAAATCGAATTGGCTACTTCTTCGGTAATACCTCTTTGCAAACGAGTCGTATTGGTTACAAATAAATCGTCCCCTACTATTTGAACTTTATCGCCTATTGCTTTAGTCAGTTTCGCCCAGCCAGACCAATCGTCTTCGTGCAAACCATCCTCGATAGACATTATCGGGTACTTGTTTGCCCAGTCTTTCCAAAAAGAAATCATATCGTCAGAACTCAATTTATCGCCTGTTGATTTATGAAAATGATATACTTTTTCATCTTCCAAATAAAACTCGGAAGCCGCAGCATCCATAGAAATCAATATATCTTCGCCAGGTCTGTACCCCGCTTTTTCAATAGCTTGTAAAACGATCTGAATCGCCTCTTCATTGGACTTTATATTAGGTGCAAAACCTCCTTCATCCCCAACATTGGTAGAATAGCCCTTCTTTTTTAAAACTGCTTTTAAATGATGAAAGACCTCGACCCCCATTCGTAAAGATTCAGAGAATAAATCTGCGCCGACTGGCATGATCATAAACTCCTGAAAATCAATACTATTATCAGCATGAGAGCCACCATTAATGATATTCATCATAGGTACTGGCAATACATGGGCATTTACACCGCCAATATATCGGTATAAAGGCTGACCATATTCTTCAGCTGCTGCTTTGGCCACCGCCAGGGAAACCCCCAAAATAGCATTAGCTCCAAGCTTGGATTTATTGGGTGTTCCATCTAATTCGATCATAATATCATCGATATAGATTTGCTCCGATACATCAACGCCTAATAGTTCTTCTCTTATAATTTCTTCAATATTTCTACAGGCCGTTAGCACTCCTTTGCCCATAAAGCGCGCATCATCGCCGTCTCTTAATTCGACGGCTTCGTATTTACCTGTTGAAGCGCCCGAAGGTACGGCAGCCCGTCCCATTGCGCCATCTTCCGTTAAAACTTCTACTTCAACGGTAGGGTTTCCACGAGAATCTAAAATTTCCCTTGATCTGATGTCAATAATTTCACTCATTAATAGCTGTATTTGAAGTGGTTACGGTTTTATTGGAAAAGGCTTTTTTATCTTTTATAATGATTTGAATAAACTCGTCGAAAAGGTAGCGGGAGTCATGTGGGCCTGGTGAGGCTTCCGGGTGATACTGGACAGAAAACGCTTTATACTGAGTCAGGCGAATGCCTTCAATAGTATCGTCATTAAGATTAACATGGGTAATCTCGACTTTATCTTTATTCGCATGGATCGCATCGGGACTCACCCCAAAGCCATGATTTTGGCTCGTTATTTCTCCTTTACCGGAGATTAAATTTTTGACAGGATGATTAATTCCCCTGTGTCCGTGGTGCATTTTGTAAGTAGGAATATCAACAGCAAGGGCAAGTAATTGATGGCCGAGACATATTCCAAACAGTGGTTTATCTGCTACCAAAATACTTTTAGCTGTTTTAACGGCATAATCCATTGAAGCAGGGTCTCCCGGGCCATTGGAAAGAAAGTAGCCATCCGGATTCCATTCACTAATTTCTTCGAAGGTAGTCTTTGCAGGAAAGACTTTCAAATAGCAACCCCGATCACTTAAGCATTTGAGGATATTCCTTTTTACGCCAAAGTCCAGTACGGCAATTTTATGGGCAGCATGGGGATCTCCGACATAATAAGCTTGGGCTGTGCTTACTTTCGACGCTAGCTCCAAGCCCTTCATAGAAGGCACTTTATCGAGCAGTTTCCTTAACTCCTCCGTATCCAATATCTCGGAAGAGATGATGGCATTCATTGCTCCTTTAGATCGGATATGACGGACAATTGCCCTCGTATCCACATTGGATATACCGACAAAATCTTCCTTTTCAAAATATTCCTGGATAGATTGATCCGCTACCAATCTTGAATAATCGGTATTAAAATTTTTACAGATCAGGCCAGAAATCATCATTTTGTCAGATTCCGCATCTAAATCCTTGGTTCCATAATTCCCGATGTGCGCATTAGTCGTGACTAATAACTGTCCAAAATAGGAAGGATCAGTGAAAATCTCCTGATACCCGGTCATCCCGGTATTAAAGCAAATCTCTCCGGTGGTAGTACCAATTTTTCCGGCTGACTTCCCTTTAAAAACGGTTCCATCTTCGAGTAGTAATATTGCCGGCTGAGGTTGAAAATCGCTCATTGAAAAAGCAGTTTTTTTTATTTTGACTGAATAAATCTAGAGGTCGCACAAATATAGCATTAATTTGGAGTATGGAAAAAGAATAAAGCACAATCTCAACAAACAGGGGACATAGAAAAGGAAACAAGAATTGTTTTGTGGTCACACCGCGCTGATAAAGCTAAATTTTAGTACTAATCCTTCCTTATTAGTCCCAATCAGGTAGAAATACCTGCCTGCCCCCGCTATATTACTTGTATTTCATTTCGGATATTTCTACGCTTACGGGAGGCTCAGATCCAGCGCATCTTTGTAGTATCATAAAAACATCAAAAACAAAAAATCATGCTACTATTCATCTGTTCAATGATCGTTTTCAAAGGAATCCAAATTGCTTTTACCAAGATGCTAAGTACTACTACCTAAGCGTAAAACCACTGTACCTCATTTTTCAAGCAAAAAAATTATAAAATGAAAACATCAATAAAAGTTAACATCGTCTCCAGCAATCTTAGCGAAACAACCAAAGAACAAATGTGGGATGTATACCGCCAGTACTATCATTATACCAGAGAAGAATTTATACAAAAGATTGCTAAGAATAATTTCTATTATTTTTACACTGTCAATGGCCAGATCATAGGCTTCACCGGGCTCCGGATCAACCGGACTAAAGTACAGGGAAAACGTCAATTACTAATCTATTTCGGACAGACGGTTGTTCGTGAAGACTATCGCGGCAAATCCCTGATCCCTATCACCGGTGCTAAATTATGTATGAAATACTGGAAAGAAATGCTTTTTTCTGATGTCTATTTCTGGGCGGATGCATTGACTTACAAGGCTTATTTGGTCTTCGCCAAATCCGTAGAGGAAATGTCCCCTTCCCGAAAACGCTTTATGCCTGATACCATCAAAGCCATCGTCGATCATCTAGGCATGATCCATTACGGGAATACCTATTGTGCAGCAACTGGTACCATCCAAAAGCAAAAAGTGCTGGTAAACGATACTACAATGCAAATACGGGAGAAGTATACCGCAGACGAAGATATCCGCTTTTATCTAAAAGCTAATCTATTATTCAATCAGGGACACGGGCTAGTCACAATCACGCCGATGAATCTGATGAACGCAAGAAAATTATTGAAAAGATATATCCTTAAAATTTTTGGCTGGAAGGTCGTTAAAAGAGCAAATGTACTTCAAACTGTCTAGTCTGATGCTCTGCCTCCTGAATTCTAGCGGTCAGACGACCCTTTGGGCGTCAGACTGCCGGAGCCCGTCATCAATCGCGATGTCTTTTAGCTTATTCGCTGTCTGCTCTTGCTAGTTGTCTGACGCCTGAAAGGTCGTCTGTCAACGGATAAACATGCACTTATCACTTATTTTTTACCCGACTTACATTAATTATCATTGACACGTGGGGAGCTATAATATACGGGGTGATTTGCTATTCTAGCAGTCAGACGACCCTTTGTGCGTCAGACTATTGAAACCCGTCATCAATCGCGATGTCTTTTAGCTTTTGAAGGTTGGGATATCCCCCTAAACCATTTTTGTGTGTCTGGTGAAATTCAAAGAAAACTTGTTGAGTTTTTTCCTTTCCCAGGTTAAAGAAAATAGAAAGAACTGGTTCTTTAGCTAATTTAACCAGTTGTCTGACGCTCGCAGAGCCGTCTGTCAACGAAGCTCCTAATGAAGGGCTGGTTAAATACTCATAAAAAGAACTATAAGGCCAGTCAAAATAATCGCTAACTAAATTATGATGAATCCCGTTATGATGTATATATAATAACATGAACTTAAAATGCTCCTCATCCCTGATAAATATTCTTTTGAATTTCTTTTGCCAAAGCGCACCGGTCCTTTTTCTTTCAATATTTGTTGAGGTGGAATAGCTATTGAAAAAACGTTTAAACTGACTGATGATAAAATCATTATAAGGAATTTCATCGTTCAGGTATTTATTCCCTTTTACGGTATTTTCTGATACAATGAATTTTCTAATGGTACTATCAGGCTTTTTGCATTTTATTAAAAAATGAAAATGGTTTGGAATGAGGCAGTAGGCATAAGTGGATAAATATTTTGACAAGTGTTTTTCCCAGGTGTTTAGAAATAAGGTATAGTCTTCTTTTTTGGTGAAAAGTTTAGTATTCCCTACGCTCCGATTATAAATATGATAACATACTTCAGGTTCTAAGTTTACCCAGTAATTGACTCTCATAATATGTCATTCTATTAAGTAATGGAATAACTGAAACTTCGATATTAAAGATAAGGTATTTATTGCTGGATTCTGAATATCTAGCAGTCAGACGACCCTTTGGGCGTCAGACTGCTGGAATCTAGCTCAACTAGTCCCTTTACTGACCACTATTTTAATCTCTTCCGCTTTTTGACGAATTTTTTCCTTAATATTTATAAAAGCACCTAATTCATGGAGGGCTTCAAAAACGGGGTTATTTTCCAGTGATTTATAATCCAGGAATCCATGTTCGCTTGCCTTATTTAAATACTGAATCGCTTTTTCCTCCTCGTCCATTGCAGTATAAATGCTGGCGATAATTACTTGAATTTCCGCATTAGGATGTTTAGCATCTTTTTCCTGAAAACGAGTCAACATCTCTTTGAGTTTAGGAGAATCCTTCCCTTCCGGGTTTAGTTTCCAATCGACAAAAGCGAGATCCATATCAAGGCCCCAGTATTCTTTTGAACCTTCCTTCTTTTTTATCATCTCTTGTGCTATCAGCAGCTGTTCCTGTGCTTTTTCATAATCCTTTTCAATAAATGCTGCCTTTCCACGTAGCACAAAGATATTAGGAGATTCCGGTTTTATTTTTTCAAGCTCATCCGCTTTTGTCCTTACTTTGTCCAGTTGGTTCATTTTTAGTTCCAGGTTTCCCATTTTAAAATTTAAATCTTCATTATCAGGATTCCAGGTAATTCCTTCTGCTAAAATAATTTCAGCATTTTCATCCATCCCTATTGATTCATAGAGTTCGGAAAGGCGTAAAAACGACATGGGTTCTTGTGGGTTAAGTTCCATCGCTTTCCTGGCCCATTTTATCCCTTCTACCGTTTTCCCTTTTTGTTTGTAAATAAGGGCGATATTGGAAGTGGCCATATCATTATTCGGGTTTATTTCAACTGCTTTATTATAAGAATCCAGGGCTTTATCCATGTCTCCCTGATAATGATAAGATAAGCCCATCGCCTTATAAGCTTCCGAGCAATTTTCATCCATTACAATCGCTTTTTTACCCATTTGCAATGCCATAATCAATAATTCGGGATCACCGGATCGGTAGTTTGCTTTTTGGCTCAAAGCATCTCCTATGCCTGCATAAGCGAGGGCAAAAGTGGAATCTACGTCGAGTGCTTTTTGAAAAAGTTGAATAGCGATTTCATTATCTTTTTCATTATATTTTCTGTAATATTTTCTTCCTTGCTGATAAAACTCGTAAGCCTGAAAATTCTCAGTGGGTTTCTTTTTGATGATTTTGCAATCTTCCGGGCTTAATTCTTTTTTTAGGGTTCCGGCTATTTGTTCCGCTACCTCACTTTGCACCTCAAAGATCTCTGTCAATTCCCGATCGTAAGTATCCGCCCAAAGGTGGGCATCATTTCGGGCATCAATTAATTGCGCCACTATCCGTACTTTATTATCTGATTTCCGAACACTACCTTCCAAAATATGCGTTGCATTTAGTTCCCGACCGATTTGCTTCATACTTTTTTCGGTGTTCTTGTATTGCATGACAGAAGTCCGGGAAATCACCCTAAAGTCTTTGATACTGGAAAGCAGCGTTAGAATATCCTCGGTTATGCCATCGCTAAAGTAATCGTCTTTATTATTTTCACTAAAATTCGAGAAGGGTAATACAGCAATAGAAATTTGATCAGTATCAGAAAAGGCTGAGGCGGCAAGGTAATTGGGTTCCGTATTTTCGACAGAACTCCTACCAAAATAAAATAGCGCCAGGATAGCTATCAGCCCAATTGCAAGCTTATATATGTTTTTTACAACACTATGGGAAGTATTATTAGCCCCTGAAATGGTCGAGTTGACCCTTACAATTTTAGCTTTACTTTCTTTTAAATGGGGCAATTTCGAATCGGTAGGCACAGGTAAGCTTTCGCAATCCAAAGCGTATATATCAATAGGATCATTCATGCCTTTAAATAAAAATTGGCCGACACTTTTAGTCCTTAGCGAGGAATGGTTTTTAATATCATCATAAACTTTTCCGGATATAAAAATACCTCCTGGAATGCAAGCAGCTTCAATCCGCGAAGCAATATTCAACCCATCCCCAAAAACTTCTTCTTTACTATAGGTAATATCTCCGGTATGAATACCGATTCTTAAAGGAACATTGGGCGTTTGCTGGAAGGCTTTTTGCATTTCTACCGAACACTCGACAGCAGACACCGCACTTTGAAAGACACTCAGGGTACCATCTCCATAATATTGTAATATTTTACCGCCATATTCCGGTGTAGTTTTGTCAAAAACGGCTCGATGACGCTCTCTTATCAAAGTCGCCTTTTCCTCATCGTCCCGCATCATTGCAGAATAACCGACTATATCAGTAAAAACTATGGCTGCTAATTGTCGATATTTTTTGGACATGCTCAAAGCTTAAGCTTTTTAGAAATGAAATTTATCCTTATCTTTTTCTTAAAGACTGGCAAGTTAAAATTTAGTTGCAAAACTATAACTTGAATTTCTACTAAAGGTATATATAAATAGACATGATTTTTATTTTAACAAGCTCTTAACTTTTTTATTGTGCCTATGCTAATGTACTTGGACCTCAATAGAGGTCATAATATATTAGCCAAGATTGTAAAAGATGGGCTGACTACAGCGTAGTCGAAGTAAAGTGACAAACGAATATTAAACCTAAAT
>JBLHJZ010000107.1:0-10356 GCA_047619515.1 Saprospiraceae bacterium
GATGCTATTTCCCAGATCGTGGATGTATTGAATCCTGCGAAAATCCAGATCAGGGATAAAGCCTTAAAAATCGTGGATGCAGAAATGCGAAACGATCCTGAAGTAAAGATTCAGTATGCTTCCAAGTTTGCCCGAATTGCTAACTATTGGAAAAAATGGATCGGCGAAAGTCAGGGAATCAAAGCAACTGACGGTATTGGAAAAAAACAAAAATTGGAAGAAGATTTCATGAAGAAAGTCGGTGCTAAAAGAAAATATAAAAAGCAATACGGTCAAATTCTGGACGATTTCAAAAAGCAATATGGTGAAATTGAATCCTATGCGCTTATGAAGGATTATTACGATGAGGTCGTCGGCAGGAATATTGAAATCATGCGTATTGCGACTTATGCCAAACGCCTCACTGATCGTTTTGAGAATAATGGAGAAGAAGCCTATAATAAATATAAAGAGGTGTTAATCAGTCGACTTTTCGATGACTTTTATAAAAATTACCGACCGGAGATTGATCAGAAAGTATTTGCGGCACTGATGGAAATATACAACGAAAAAGCACAGATGGGAATTAATGCACCTATTACCAAATTACTCACTACACTCAAGACCAAAGATTATAAGGTAATGGCTAATCATCTGTTTAGCAAATCAATATTTACCACTAAAGAAGATCTCTATGCCATTTTAGCGCAGAATCCCGAAACCGCGGTGACCCAAATGATGGCCGATCCCTTATATCGATTTGCAAATGATTTAGCAAATGAATATAAAGAAAAAATCGCCCCCAAATATAGTGAGATCAATGGGGAGATCAATAAAAACCAACGCCTCTACATGGAAGCACTAATGGAGGTATTTCCGAAAAAGCCCTTTTATCCGGATGCCAATAGCACTATGCGTGTCACTTATGGAAAAGTCGACGGATATATGCCAAAGGATGCCGTCACGTATGCACCGGTCACTTATCTGGATGGTATTATCGAAAAGCATGTGGAAGGAGATTATGAATTCCATGTGCCGGAGCGTTTACGTAAACTCTATGATCTCAAAGATTATGGCCAATACGCTGCCAAAAACGGGAAAGTCCCGGTTTGTTTTATCGGTACCAATCATACTACTGGTGGTAATTCGGGCAGCCCTGCTATTGATGCCCACGGCAATCTTATCGGGCTCAATTTCGACCGGGCCTGGGAAGGTACCATGAGTGATTATAATTATGATGCTTCGATTTGCAGAAATATAATGGTCGATGTACGATATGTGCTTTTTATTATTGATAAATACGCCGGAGCCACACGCCTTATTGATGAAATGACGCTGGTGCATCCCAAGGAAAACTAAAATCAGAAGGGAGAAATCAGGGGTGAGGGGAGAGTAGGTGAGGAGTGAGTTACACAAAGACCGCTCCTCTCTCCTCTCTTCTCACCCCTGTTCTCAGGTTGGTTTGCTTTTTGAATATAGATTTATATAAAAACACTCCCCTTGCTATAAGTCCGCTTTAATAGCGTTTTATCAATTTGTATAAATAATAATTCACGTTATGCTCACCAATAAATCTATATTCGTCTTTTTTCTGGCTTTTATTTTCTCTTTTTCTGTTGCAGCGAATGATGCTCCGGTGAAGACCAAAATAAAATTTTATTCCACAACGCTGGATTTGCAATACGACCCTACTATGTTGGCTAAAAACAAGCATTGTACAAGTACAGCCTGTGTAAAACGTTTTTATCTTAAACTAGAGGAAAGTAATTATCAGCTTTTACTGGATGGATTATTAGCTTATAAAGAGGATTTGCAACTCAACGACTGGTTTTTCTATAATTTGGTCAGAAAGGCAGTAGAGCATATTTATAAAAATGAAAAAGATATGTTTCGCACTTCCACCACCTGGTTTCTCCTGACTAAGGCAGGCTATGATACCCGGCTGTATACTGCAAAAGATAAATATACTTTTCTATTTGTTCGTTCAGAAGATAAGGTTTTTGATGCATCTTATGTAAAAATGAAAGGCCAGCTATATGTTAATCTTACCAGTTTGTATTTTGGGCTTAAAACCAAGGGTATTTATTTTGAAGTGCCGAAGTATCAACCCGGACAATTAAACGATAAACTATTTTCTTTTAAAATTGGAAAACTTCCGGAGCTGCCACCGATGACCGTTGATAAGACCTATAAGTTTAAGTTGGACAAAGAAGAGGTGGTTTTAAAGGTAAAAGTGGATACGCTGGGAAATGCTTTATTGCGTAAATTCCCGAGTACGCTGCCTATGAATTATATTAAGGTTCCACTTTCCGGGACAACATTGGTGTCCTTAAAAGAAGCCTTGCAACCACACCTGGAAGGCAAAACAGACGCGGAGAAAATAAGCGTCCTGGTCAGTTTTACCCGTAAAGCATTTCCCTATAAAAGCGATCAGATACGCTTTAGCGTAAATAAACCGCTGACTGCTGATCAACTGATGATGGCGGATACTTCAGATTCTGAAGATCGCTGTGCCCTCTTATATAGCTTACTCAAAGAAACGACAGACCTCAATTTCATCCTGGTCAAATATATCTACAATGATATCATCACTATCGGAGTGGAACTGCCCGAGGTGACCGGAAGACCTTTTGTACATGAAGGTATCGAATATACTATCTGTGATCCGACGATGCCTAGTAATTCAAGTAAGTTGGGGCTTTATCCTATTAATTTGGATAAAGATATTGAGATTTTGGAAGTGGTGAAGGGAGTTAGGAATTAGGTGCATTAACATTCGAACTTCTATTACATTTTTACCTTTTGAATTCTCTACATTCTTCCTTTTCTCCGCGGTGAATTAATAAAAACCGCTGAGGAAAAGAGAATCGCTGAGAGGACAACAACCTTCTTTCCTTTTCTATGTGCTGTTAATGCTCTTCTAAACCATATTTAATCAGCCAGGCAAACCCACCGGTCCGGTCCCTACAGACGGGTTTTGCAGCGCAAATTTGTATACGTACTAAGTGATCCTGTTAATCCTGCAAATCCTGTCAAAAAAATTATTCAGCCAGTCAAATAAATTTACCGCCTACCAGAAACCTTCAATATCCCAATAATTTCTCATTTTTTTCAAAAAACCAAAGCGAAATCCTCCTTTCCTTGTTAAAATCTTACATTTCAAAAACCTTCTTTAATAATCCGGCGCATATTTCTTATTTTGGGCTCACAACGATCCTTTTCCACTCTTTAAAGGTTTACTAAACCTCCACGAGGATATACTCTGGAGCTTTAGTAAACCTTGTAATAGCTAAGATCATTGAGCACGAAGTAATCGGTGAGCTGACCAAAAACTTACAATCTATCTCAATACAAACATTAATCAACATCAAAAAACATAAACCAATCTTATAATGAAAAAAACTTTACTCCTTTTATCCCTCGGGATGATCCTTTCCTTTTTCAGTATTGCTCAGGACACCACTGTTGTCCAAACCCTGACCTATGACAGTACCGGCCGGAATTATGTATTTCAATTTCCGCCGGACGATGGCACTTCCTATGAAAAGATCATCATGGAATATAATATGCGCTGTAAGGGGGCATTGGTCTCTACAGGAGCAAATACTAACCTCGGCTGTGGCGAATGGGATTATAGTTGCAATACTTATATCGTAGATTCTACCTATACGGATTCTTTGAGAACCGTTCATCCAACACATATTATTTCCGGATTTAGTGGTGATGTTTTCGATTATACGGATAGCCCGGCTTATACTTATATTCAATATGACCAGCAGCAGGTTGTTTATAATAATACAATTTCGGAGACAACAGCTAGCATTGGCACCGGAACAGAGAATCTAAATCATCCCTTTGGTACTTCGGGTACGGTGTCCAAGTCTCAATATCTTTGGACTGAGAGTGAGCTAACAACTGCGGGATTAATCGCCGGAGATATTTCGAGTATTCGTTTAAACTTAAATACGGCCAATACAAACACGCAGTTTTTAAAAATCAAAATGAAGCCTACCAATCAGACCGTGTTGGATGCTTCGACACTTGAAACTACAGGTTTTACGGAAGTTTATTTTCTAAATACTTCCTTTACCGCCGGAGAGAATGAATTCCTTTTTTATAATAATTTTGCCTGGGATGGTGCTTCGAATATTTTAGTGGAATTCAGTTTTTCCAATAATGGAATTGCTGCCGATAATATGGTCGAAGGGGAAACGGTAGGTTCCAATGTAGGTCTGGTCAGTAGTGGTCAAAATTACAACCTCGAGATCACCGGATCAGAATACCTCGATCTGCCTACTGCTGGTTTAGAAAATATCACTAATGAAATCACTATTGCTTTTTGGTCTTATGGAAACCCCGATGTCCTGCCTACTAATACTTATTTTCTGGAAGGTGTTGACGATCAAAACAGGCGGCAGGCCAATCTCCATCTTCCCTGGAGTAACTCCCGAGTGTACTGGGATTGTGGAAATAACGGCGCTTACGACCGGATCGAGAAAGATGCTAATCCTGCAGATTTTAAGGGAAAGTGGAACCATTGGGCTTTCACTAAAAACGCGGTGAGTGGAGAAATGAAAATGTACCTCAATGGCAGCCTTTGGCACATAGGCACTGGTAAAACCAGACCGATTGACCTCACTAAATTTACCCTCGGGGGCTCTAATAATCATGCTGGTGTATATTATGGCAATATGGATGAATTCCAAATCTGGAGCGTTGAACTTAGTGATGCTGAGATCGCAGACTGGATGTCCAAAAGCATTGATGACAGTCACCCGCAATACAGCAATTTGATTGCTTATTATAACATGGATGAGGGCGCAGGTTTTACTACACAAAATAGCGCGCCTACCGGAGGAATCGCTCAAATCAATGGCCAGGCAAATTGGAAAAACCTCAAAGGGGAAAATATTTATACCAATTTCAACAGCACGACCCAAAGGCCTAATGCCACTTTTGTACAAGGAGAATATGAATCAGAAATTACTGCTGCCCCGGTAATCGATACGATACTCAATAATCAGAATGCGGTGACTACCTATCAGGTGAACGGCACTGATCTGGAAATACAAACTGTGGATTATGTCTGGCAAGCCGGTTTTGAATACCTATACAATACCAGTGGAATGATTTTGGACTCCTTCCCTATCCTTTCCGACGGAACTGTCAATATCGGAGAACTGACCTACTATCGGAAGTTTCCATCAGAGTTTGAAATCATGTCTTTTGTAACGCCTTATGGTATCAATCTCAATCTCGGCGAGAACGGTAAAACCTGGACTTTTGACGTAACGGATTTTGCGCCGATTTTAAAAGACAACAAACGGATGCTGATGAAACTAGGTGGTCAAAACCAGGAAGAAATGGATATCAAATTCCTGTTTATTAAAGGTACTCCTCCACGGGACATAAAAAATATTCAGCAAATCTGGCGCTCAGGTTCCGGCTACGGCTATGCTTCCATCATAAATGATGACATTTTGGAGCCTAGAGATATTTTACTGGATAATCAGGGCGCTTATTTTAAAATCAGGACAATGGTCACCGGTCATGGTCAGCAAGGTGAGTTTATCCCCCGAAATCACTGGGTCAATATTAATGGAGGAAATCCCGAATTCGTTTGGAGTGTATGGAAAGCATGTGGGGAGAACCCGGTTTTCCCGCAAGGTGGTACCTGGATTTATGATCGTGCCGGATGGTGTCCGGGAGCACCTACCGATCTCCACGAATGGGATATCACAGACCTGGTCACGCCAGGTGAAACGGTAAACGTGGATTATAGTGTAACGGGAGGTTCCGGAGACAGTCGGTATATCACCAGCCATCAATTGGTAACCTATGGCGCTGCTAATTTTTCATTAGACGCTTCAATTATAGAAATCAAGGAACCATCCAAGCGTATAGAATACGATAGAACAAATCCGATTTGCAATGACCCGATCGTTGTGTTGCGAAATACAGGATCGACTACCCTGACCAGTGCTACGATCACTTATCAGGTGGATGGTGGCAGTGCCGAGACTTATGAATGGACGGGCAATCTGGCGTTTATGGAATCCGAGGAAGTTATTCTTCCGGTACCTGCTATTTCATTCTGGGCAGGAAGTAATGCTAATATATTTACCGCTACGGTCTCCAATCCAAACGGAGGGCAGGATGAGTATGCACAGAATAGTAGTCAAAACACCACTTATGAACTGCCGGATATTTATAACCAGGAAGTTTTAATCATTGGTATAAATACCAATAATGCAGCGAGTCAAAATTCTTATACCGTTAAAGATATAGCTGGTAATATTATTTTATCGAAAAGTAATTTTACGAATAACACCTACTATAGAGATACCCTTTATTTAGATGATGGATGCTATAGTATTGAATTAAATGACACCGGAAATAATGGCTTAGAATTCTGGGCACAGTCCAATCAAGGGTCGGGAAGTTTTACGATTCGAACACTTGGGCAGGTATTAAAAATATTCGAACCAGACTTCGGAAGAAGCATCAAATACTCTTTTATGAAGGGTCAAATCACGAATGTCGAATCACCAGATTTCAATTATACCTTCGATGTCTTTCCAAATCCTACTTCGGGAGTCTTTGATGTCCTGCTGGATTTACCAGATTATCAAAATGTGCGCTTGATCCTTTTCGATATGACCGGTAGGGTGATTCAGTCGCAATCCCTGGATCGTTTTACTTCCGGTACGATTAATCTTGATTTATCCAATCAACCCAATGGTATGTATAATTGTACGATTATAACGGATAACTGGACGGAGACGAGGAAGGTTTTGAAATTCTAAATTTAGGATTTAGGAATTAGGATTGGGGAATTAGGATTAACTTGGTTGCTCCTAAATCCTCAGTCTCCAATCCTCAATCTCAATTAATTTGGCATTTCCGGAGCTTCCATCAATTTAAAAAACTGATCCAATTTTGGTAGGATAACGATCTCCGTCCGGCGATTGACACTTCGACCTTCAGCGTTGGAATTATCATCACGTGGCACAAATTCCGAGCGGCCGGCAGCAATCAAACGCTCCGGAGCAACATAATAATCTTCATATAGCGTCCTGACTACGGCAGTCGCCCGTTTGGTCGACAAGTCCCAATTATCCAGTATACAGCTATTGCTCATGGGTTGATTATCGGTATGCCCTTCGACCATGACTTCGAGATCATTATGGTCATTAAGGACGGAGGCAATTTTGTTGAGTACCCGTTTGGCGGTGGTATTCAGTGTGGCACTACCCGAACTGAAGAGCATTTTATCAGAGATAGAGACATGCACTTTTCCGCCACGGATTTCCACCTTTACATCCTCATCATTGACATCTGACAGGGAGCGTTTGAGGTTCATCACCAATGCCAGATTTAAGGAATCCTTAGCTTGAATTTTTGAGTTTAAATTTTGAATTTCGCCATATTGCTGCGTCATGCTCTCCAGTGATTTCTTAATGTTTTCCGCACCAGTCTTACTGACGATAGACAACTCTGACATAAGATCCAACTGGCTGTTATTGGTAGATTTCAGGTAGGCTACCTGCTCTTCCAGCTCTTTGACTTGCTGGGTTTTGAAGGTGACTTCTTTTTCTAATGTTGCAATTTTACCTTTGTTGCAGGATGATAAAACAATTAAAAAGCACAAAGAGAGAAGAATTCCACTATTTTTCATATTCTTGTTAGGTTGATTTACTAGAAAACTGATTTTGAAAGGTAAATATTATCTATTGGAATACGGGAATTGGGATTAAAAGTTGGAGAGTTACGATTATATGTGGGTTAAAGATACTTGATTTTATAACGCAATCAAAGATCAAACTAGCTTTTGTTCAACCATCCTAAACAGAGGACTTCTTATTTATCTGAAAGAGGCATAATCAAATATTCAAATCCTGAGGCATTAAAAAATAAAGTGTATTCGCTAAAAAAAGACAGAATAGTTTTATCTTCATATTTTATAAACAGCCTGAATTGAGCCTTAAACACCTTATTTAAAATGAACAGTGATTTATTCAAAGACTATGTAGTACAATTTGTGGATACGATAATCACTCACCAAGAAGCTTACACTTTTATCCGTAAGAACAAGCTTTGGGAAGGGTTTTGGAAATATGGCTGGGTCTCCCGTCTCTTCATCGGACTGGCTATCCTGATGGGTTTAAAATTTGTCCTCATTTTTATAGACTGGCTGGATCAATTCAGGACGGTATCAACAGCAAACACTTTGGTAGAAATGAAGCATTTAATGGGAAATATAGCTTTTGAGAGCTATAACTTCCTGTTTGTCGGTGGCTTGAAGTATGTTATGCTTATCCTATTGGAAGTGCTCATTTTTCATATCTGCCGACGAACGCTGGAGATATTAACCGGAGAATCTTCCGACCTGACCTTTAAAGTTTTTCTAAAGGCTCAGATTCGTATGATCAAAGTGGTGATCCGCTGCTTTATTATGGAAATGATCTTTACTATTCTTATAAAAATTGCTTTTGGAATATTTGGCGTTTTTGACTTTTTAGAACCTATTGCCATTTTTTCTGTCCAGTGTTATTTTTTGGGCTTACTTTTAATGGATAATTATAATGAACAGTTTCACCTCAGTATCAAGGAAAGTCTAAAATATGCCAAACCATTTATCGGAGTCTCTTTTGCACTGGGTCTTGTATTGAATCTCCTGCTAATGGTACCCTTTATCGGAGCGATTATTGGACCGGTGATCGGTGCAGTAACCGTTACGCTGGTAATGTATCGTTTGTCTGATTTACATTTAAGGGTTAAAGGGATATCTATTTGAATAAGTTATTTTCATTTGGATGGTTATATCCAAAAATTATAAAATTGCAAAATTGCAAAATAAAATAGACCAGGCTATTCGGCAAAATTGATTTCTAATCTACTGCTGCTTCACCAACTTATAATGTCCCAAATACACCTTCTCATTTTTAATACTAAAAATATACGCTCCGGCCGGTAAGTCATTTGGAATATCCAGACCGATACTCGTCGCCCCCGCTCCAAATTCAGCATTATAGAAAAACAACTCCTGCCCGTGGATTGTATACATCCGGAGTTCTAATTCCTGCGCATTTAATAATTCGACATCAAGCTGCAATTCATTCGTAAATGGATTTGGAAAAATCTGAATATCTGTCACTCCCTGATCCGGATTAGAGATATAAGTCCCCATCTCGATGGTAAAGGTAACTTGTGTAATACAACCATTGAAATCTTTGACATAGGCCGTATAGGTTCCAACTGATAGATTCTCAAAACCACCTGAGGAGGTATAATTAGATCCATCCATAGAATATAGGTAAGGCGCTACTCCCCCATCGGCATCAAGCGCCACACGACCATTTCCTGATCCCGTATCGTCCTGTGTATTACTTGCATCCAGTAATAATTCATCCGGCTGACTTACCACTACGGTTGTCTTACTCGTACATCCGTTGGCATCCGTCACGTTGACTATATGTGCTCCGGCAGAAAGGTCAAAAAAGACGCCACCGCCATTTACCTCACCATTCAATTCAAATTGATATCCCAGTGTCCCGCCAGCTGCTCCGATAAAAACTACCGCGTCATTACCGCCACTGCATCGTACAGGAGTAATATTTAAAACACCAGAGATCAATACACTTGGCTGCGATAGTGAAATCGTCTCTGTGCTGGAACATCCATTCGCATCCGTGACTAGCACCTGGTAATTGCCGGCGGAGAGGTTATCAAAAAAGCCCGTGCTATTCGTCTCTGCACCTAATGTATACTCATAAGGAAAATTACCTCCCAGTGCTTCCAATTGAAACAAACCATCACTATCTCCATGACAAGCCGGTTCCTGGTTTTCTACAATATCGGATTGAATAGCGTCAGGTTCGATGATGGCAATATCCAAAGTAATACTACAATTACTTTGGTCCATGATCAGGGCTTGATAAATTCCGGCAGGTAGGTTTTCAAAACCTCCAAAAGTATTCGTTTCGTTATTTAGCGTGAATATATAAGGGCCGTTTCCTCCAAAAGCTTCCAGTTGAATCACCGCATCATTGGCTTCAAAACAAGTGAGTGGCTGGAGTTCTATCGCTTCTGCAACCAGGACATCAGGTTGATTAATGGAAAAAATTAGCGCAGTATTGCAACCGCCACCATCGGTAATATCGACGGAATAATTGCCTGTAGAAAGATTTGAAAATATCCCGCTGGTATTACTCTCTGTACCTAGTGTATAGGTATAAATTCCTCCTCCGCTGGTGACAATTACTTCGACGATCCCGTCACTTTCACCGAAGCAACTGACCGGCGTATTCGCTATCACCGCAGCTTCCAATTCTCCTGATTCGATAATAGAAAAGCTAATCGGAGCAGTACAACCGT
>JBLHJZ010000108.1:0-10337 GCA_047619515.1 Saprospiraceae bacterium
ACGTAGTCTATTCGTTTTCCAAAAAAAGCAGAATCAAAAGCAGGATCTCCTTTATCGCCTTTCGATCGGTTGTATAGCTTGCCGCCATTACTTTGGGGAATATGACTTCCCGTGGTGACCTCCGTATTGATTCCAGGATATTCCAGCAATTGATTGATTGCACCAGGATAAGAATCCCCATCGATGGGATCAGCATTGAGGTCGCCCATGATGACAAAAGATTCCCCGGCAGCCAGTCCACCTTTTCGACCTTTATCATCTACCAGATAAGTGGCATTGGAAATATAATCTTTGAGCAGGCGAATCTCGTCGTAGTTACGGAGCCCGTTTCGATCTTCGGGCCCATCGAATACCGGCGGTGTAGGATGGGCTAAAATGACGTGGACGGTTTTATCGCCTGACGTAATAATCGGAATATCGATATGATTTTTTGAAGATACCCGAAAGGCCGCCCATTCGTCGTCGTCATAATAGGAAGTCCCATCTTCATTCATCGGCCGCTTGGCTCCCGGCATAGCTGACCATATCATTTTTTGAAAAGATCGGATATTTTTTTTATCAATCGGGTATTTAGAAAGGATGGCAAAAGCATACTGTCCTTCGTAACGACCAAAGCCAAAGCCATCTTCCGGCAGGGCAATTTTACCATCATTATTATAATCAAACCCGCTAAGGACGCCGGTATTTGAGGAAATAGATAATTTATAGCTAAAAGAGATAGCTTGTTCTCCCTGTTGTCCTATCCCCAGGTAATTTTTTTGAAAAGCTTCAAGCAAAGCACCGCTTGGGTCATAATCAAATTCCATTAGCGCAATTACATCAGGGTTGACATGCTGGATCACCGCAGCGACATTTTGGATTTGCGTGTCCCTTCCGGAATTTAGGTCAATAGCCAGACCGCCTTGCTCACTTCGAAAAAGGGATACATTATAGGAGGCAAACCGGAGGGATTGAGCGGAGGTACTGGTCTTTGGCATTTTAGTATTGCAAGACAGTAAAAGCAAAAAGGATACTAGATAAATGATATTTTTCATGCTGTTTTTTAACTACAAAGATCACAGGAGAGCACGAAGATCACAAAAAAATTAGGTTAATTCTTTGAATATTGTGTCAAAATAAACGCAATATCTATTCAGAACTTCTGAATTGTTTTAAACTTTTATTAAAAAAGCCATCCCAGCTCCAGATGGAACAAGTATTGCGTTTAAAAAAGCCTACTTTTAAAGCAAAGAATCCACATAAAAAAATGATACGAAAAATTATACTTTTCAGCCTGCTTTTGTTCTCTTTCCTCCAGTCCTACGCCCAGCACGAAGGCGATATCTGGTATTTTGGAAAAAACTTCGGGCTGGACTTCCGCATGGGCGATCCGGTGTTATTGAAAGACGGAGCGATAAATACACATGAAGGATGCGCTACTATCTCTGATGCGGAAGGCAACTTATTATTTTATACGGACGGTATACAAGTCTGGAATAAAAATCATCAGGTCATGCCCAATGGGACAGGCCTTGAAGGGCACGAATCCGCTACCCAGTCTGCTGTGATTATTCCAAAACCAAAAAGCCGTTCCACTTATTATATTTTCACAGTAGATGCCGATGAGAATAGTATGAATGGTGGTTTGAAATATACGGAGATCAATATGATTGCTGATGGTGGCCTTGGAGATGTAAAATTTAAAAACAAACCCCTCTTTCCATCGACCTGCGAAAAAATAACGGCTATTGCCAATCAAAAAAACTTTTGGGTCATCACTCATGAATGGAATTCCAATCGATTCGTTTGTTTCAATGTTACAGAAAAAGGGGTGGAAGAGGTGCCTTATATCTCCGAAGCAGGTTCTAAAATTTCGGGGAACACCGTAAACGGTGCCGGATATATGAAGGCTTCTCCTAAAGGGGATCTTATTGCCGTGACGATCTATGAAGAGGATCGGGTGGAGCTTTTTGATTTTGACAATTCTACGGCGAAGGTAAAGAAAAAACTCAAGCTTCCTGCAAAATCTCCCAGTTGTTACGGTGTTGAGTTTTCACCAAATGGGCAAATGCTTTATGTCGGCTCTTTTGAAACCGGCGTCATCGATCAATACAACCTTGGCCTTGCTAGTAATAAAGAGATTATAAAATCCCGGTTTGAAATCAATAAGCCAACTAAGTATAATCTTGGTGCGCTCCAACTCGGCCCCGATGGGCGAATCTATACTACGAGTTTACACTATAGTTATATTGCGGTGATCATAAACCCAAATTCATCCGGCACCAGAACCCGCTATAACCAAAGAAAAATAAAAATCGGAAAAAATAACGGAAGGCTTGGATTTCCGACTTTTACAACGGTCTATTTTTCGCCGAACTCTACCAAAAACCGTAAACTAAAACCCAGACCAGGATCAGAGCTTTTAGCTGATGATGATTCAGAGCCAATCGAAGAGCCTGTGATTGAAACTCCCAAACCTGCCCCTGCCCCACTCTATCTAACTGTCCTGGTCAAAGAAAAGGTTTACAAAAACCCGGAAGACCCCAACAGCGAAATACTCGGTCTGCGCCCTTTGGACAAAGTGAGTCTCAACATGGACACGGGGAATAAAAATATTGACTATCAATTGGAATCTGACGGCCACAAAAAGCTCCGGCTGAAGCTGGAAGACACTTACCAATTTCTTGCATCCAGGGATGGGTATTTGAATAATGATGCTTTGTTTATTCCGGAAGAAGATAAGGAGAATCAAACCCTTGAAATCGTCCTCGAAAAGATTTTTAAAGAAAAAGAAATCGTCCTTGATAATATTTATTACGATTATGATAAAGCCAATCTCAGATCCCAAGCTTTCCCCGAGTTGGAAAAATTGTTGACCCTTTTAGATAATAATGCAACTATAAAAATCCAGCTATCTTCTCATACCGATTGCCGGGGCGAGGAGGAGTATAATGGGAAACTGTCCCAGGATCGCGCCCAATCGGTGGTTGATTATCTAGTAAGCATGGGTATCTCTGTCAACCGTTTGGTGGCTAAAGGTTATGGTGAACAAGTTCCGGCAGTCAGTTGTGATTGTGGAGAGTGCAGCGAAGAGCAGCACCAGAAAAACCGAAGGACTACTTTTAAAATATTGGAATAAACTCCTCCCATACCCCCCAATCTAATTCAACTCTTTGAATTACAGGCTAGTGATCGTTTCTCATGTGATTGGGCTACGCCAATGTGACCGGCTACTCCTTGTGAGGTCGCTTCGAAGCGATTCCACAAGGCGTAGCCGATCACGTCATCACATGCGAAGCGATCACCTTTTATAGGTTAAGCTTTTCTTGCGATTGCCATGCAAACTCCACTCAAAACTTGGAAAAAAAATAAAATATACTTACCTTTCCAATGAAAATATAAAGCGATCTGAAACTTAGAACCCGTCCAAAATTTGTTTGATATGTCGAGCAAACAAAATTTGGACAGGTTCATAATAAACTCTGGCTATGAAATTTCTAAGTATTCTTCTACTGATCTTCACTTTTCTCCCTACGGCTATCTCTCAGGGATTCACCGACATCAGCGTCATTATTGTATTTTAGCGTTTTTAAAACATTTTAAAATATAGCTTATGAAAAACTATCGACAACAAGTCTTTGTATTTGCGCTTCTCGGAAGTATGCTTTCCTTTACTACTTTAATTGCCCAAAAAGAAATTCAAGCCACCAATCCTGCTGTGCAAGATCAGGTCCTATCGCCTGCGCAGATGGAACTGAACGATTGTGCACAGGCAAACGCCCAGATAGATCTGGACGTCAATAATGTAAGAGCCCGGCTCCTGGCTGGTGGAGATATGTGGTGGGACGGAAACGATGGCAGGTATATTGTTCCTAAGCCCGAAGTTGGTGAACCAGAAGTATCCGCAATTTTTGCCGGTGGTCTTTGGGTGGGAGGTTTTGATCCTGGAGGAAATTTAAAAATGGCAGGACAGACCTATGGCTCTAATGGATCTTCTGACTATTGGCCGGGACCACTCAACGATAATGGAACTACTGAGAGTGATGTCTGTGCAAACTACGATCGTTTTTGGGAGACGACTTCAGGTGCTATTAATGCTCACATTGCCGATTGGAGTGATAATGGAGTCATTGATGGACCAGTTCCAAATTCTGTTTTAGGATGGCCGGGAAAAGGAAATTCTCATTTTTTTGACTTAAATGGCTTTGACCTCCCAACTACCACACAGAGAATTGCACCTTTTTATGACCAAAACGGTAATGGCCTTTATGAACCAATGAATGGAGATTATCCAGACATCAATGAAGCAGATCAAGGGGTTTGGCGGGTATTCAATGATGCCGGAAATATTCATACCCAGACGGGTGGTGATAATTTGCAAGTTGAAATACAAGTATTAGCTTATGCCTATTCTAGCTCAAATGAAAATATCAATAATGCTACTTTCTATGATTATAGGTTTATTAATCGGGCAGCAGAACCACTGGATAGTGCATATATTGGGCTTTGGGTGGATTTCGATTTGGGCTGCTATCTCGACGATTATATCGGATGTGATTCTGCTCAAAACCTGGCTTATGTTTATAATCGTGATGCCTTAGATGGTATAAGTAGTTGCTCAGATTGTCAAGGCGTCAACACTTATTGCGAAGATATTCCTATCGTTGGGATAAAAATGCTAGAAGGTGTAAAATTCTTTGATAATGGTCAGGTTGTTGATCGTAAAATGTCTTCATTTATGTATTATAATAATGGAGGCACCAATCCTCCTCCTCCGCCTGGAACTACTGATCCAACAACAGGTAACCCTATCTCTTTTTACAGACTACTGACCGGATCCTGGATTGATGGCACAAGACTAACAAAAGGTGGCGATGGTTATGATCCGGCAAGTACCGATTATACAAACTATGCCTTTCCCAGCCCCCCAAATGATCCAGATGGATGGTCAATGTGTAGTGCGGGTTTATCGGACGGAGATCGAAGGGTAGTCATAGGATCAGGACCCTTCACAATGCCCCCGGGTGCGATTAACAGCTTAAGTTTCGCTGTTATTTATGCCGATAATATTACTTATCCCTGCCCGAGTCTCGACCCATTATCGGAAGCATGCCAGGATGTTCAGGACTTATATGATGGCACTATAACCGCAACGGAGGAATTGGCAGATACTCCGGCAAATATCATTTTTCAACCAAACCCAATGACGGATCAGGCGGAGTTGATTTTTAAGGATTTAGAAAATAAGGTACAACAGGTTGGTATTTTTTCAATCGATGGAAGGCAGGTACAGGCATATCAAAATATCAGCGGAAATACCTTGACCATAAATCGTGGAAGTCTAAGTCCAGGGCTTTATTTTTATAAGCTGCTGGCGGAAAATTTTAAAATTCATAGCGGAAAATTTATTGTACAATAGTCTACGATTCCTATCTTTGTGTCTTTTGGGCTTATTTGTGAGCGCTGTGTCTTTATTTTTGGGACATAGCGCACACGAAGGAGCACAGAGGTACACAAAGTAATATGAATAACAATAAATTAATCTGTTCTTTATTTTTTTTGATTCTTTTGCTTTCAGGCTGCCAGGAACCTACTCCCCCTGAAGAGCGCCTTCAAGAGGATGCCCAAAAGATTCTTTCACAAATCTTGCATCACCAAAAACAATGGGTAAAAGTTCACGCTGCCGAGTTTTTAATTGATCTTGGTGAAATGGAGGCTATTGATTCTATTTTTCAAAAAGAAAATGAACTTTATGGAAACGCAGCCCCTTACCGGGTCGGGATCTGGCGGGTGCTTTCACAAATAGATTCTTCAAATTATAACTGGAAGGTTCAAATCGTGAACCTGGCGAAAGATAGTAAGGCAAGTGATCAGCTGTACGCCATCGAAACGATTGCAAAGCGAAAAATTCCACCGCTTTGGCTTTCCTACTGGTTAAAAAATCAAATTCTCCACGGAGATAATATCCGGCTAAAATCCTATACGCAGTGGGCGCTCGCTATCCCGAGAAACGAAGGCGATAAACCAGCTATCGATTCTTTAAAAAGGATGGTATTTTCAAAGATAGTCGAAGAAAAACGTATCGCGGCATTGGCGCTGGGCAAGCTAAATTATTATCCCGAAGAGGCTTGGAATGAATTGGCAACACATGCTTTAAAAGAACCTTCCGATTCGGATGCTAAAGTCTATTTATTGGCTGCTGGAATGACCTTATGCCCTGATCAAAAATTACCGACTTTTGGGGAATTAGAAAAAGAGATACTCTCCTATAATAATTCTTATTCGAAAACGAAACGCTATGTGCTTTGCGAAACGCTCGCCAGGACGGGCGACAAAAAGCATCTCCGTATCCTAAAGGATTTGATGTATGGCAATAATCCGATTTTAAACATCGAAACCCTCGGCTCTCCGCAGGAACATCCTGTGAATATTGATGTGAGTGCCGCGGCAGCTTATGCGATCCTTAAGATTAGTGCCAGGATGTAAAATCAGCTGGCTGAGCATTCAGATCGTCACTAAAATATACAGGGAACAGTTTGGGCAGATCATTGATCGGATAGAAGCTTTAGAAGCATATGCCCGTACTTATACCCGAAAACCGGAAACAATGCGCGCCAATATCTTTATCAAAATGATCCTCAAAATGGAAAAATCTTCTTTTCATCGTGCGGCTACGGAACGTAATACTAAACACCTTTACGAAAAATTAAAACAGACACCTCTCAGACTTGGCCAAAATCTAGCGATCGAAATAATTCCTTATGAAGTCCTTTGGGATGAAATTTTAACTTTGCTCGAAAATAAATTCAGGGCAAAGACTGCGAAAAAAATCAATCTTCAAAAATAGCGAATTTCCGTTCTCCGTTCACTAAAGTATTTTCCAAGGGAGAGCAGTAACCCATAGTGGAGTTTTTACTCCGCTACGGGGCTGTTTTTTTTTTATAGCATTAATTCAAGGAGCGGAAATAAGCTAAGACTCCCCTCTCACCCCTGTTTCTCCTCACTCCTCACCCCTGCCTAAGCAGCTATTAATTGTTCCAGTTTTTGGGTAATTGCAACTTTGGGTTGCAAACCTTGTTGTTTACCTACCAGCTCTCCTTTTTTAAAATAAAAAAGAGCAGGAATACTTCTTACACCAAACTGAATGGATAGCTCTTGATTTTGATCAACGTTTACTTTTACAATTTTGGCTTTACCTTCAAATTCGTTTGAAATGATTTCCAATTGCGGAATAAGCGCTTTACAAGGACCGCACCAGTCGGCATAAAAATCAACTAGCACTACCTCATTTTCATTGATGGTATTTTGGAAGTTTTCTTTATTGATTTGTTGTAACATGATATTTGATTTTGATTACTAAAAAATATTTTGATTTCACATTTTGCAAATAATGCATCTCATTAAATACAATACAAAGATGCATCAGAAACCAGGCTAAAGGGTAGTCTAAAATTCCCCTTATGTTAGCCATTCTTCCCGAAATAGTTAATTTGCAGTGATTTTAAATATAAAAAATTATTACATGAGATTATTAATTATTCTATTTACCTTTTCTATGTTCGCTTGTAGCTCCCCTTCCAATGTCCAAAAGACAAAAACATTGGAGCAAAAAATTATTGATAAATCCATCGCAATACATGGAGGGAAATTATATAAAAATGCGCACTACAGTTTTGAATTCAGAGACAAGAAATACACTTTCAAACACCAGGATGCACGTTATGAATATACCTCTGATCAATCTAAAAATGATCGCGACGTTCATTATTATTTAAGTAATGATCAGTTTATAAATTCCATTAATGGAGAAGTCCTGCTACTGAGTGATAAAGATATTATCCGTTATGGAAACACGCTTAATTCCGTCATCTATTTTGCACTACTGCCCTACCGCCTAAACGATCCCGCAGTGATCAAATCTTACAAAGGTATTACCCAAGTCAAGGACCAGGCTTACCATACGATTGAGGTTCGATTCTCAGAAGAGAAAGGAGGCACCGATCATGAGGATGTTTATTATTATTGGATCAATCAAAAAACCAGTACCATGGATTATTTCGCTTATAATTTCCATGTCAATGGCGGCGGTGTTCGTTTTCGCAAGGCCTATAATGCCAGGATGATTGATGGCCTTCGTTTTCAGGATTATGAAAATTATAGCGCAGCGGCAGAGACAAGGCATGGAGATCTTCCAGGGATGTATGAAAGAGGAGAGTTGAAATTATTGTCAAAGATTGAACTGGAGAATGTTTTGAGGATTGAGGATTGAGGATTGAGGATTGAGGATTGAGGAATGAGGAATGAGGAATGAGGAATGAGGAATTAGGAATTAGGAATTAGGAATTAGGAGTGTGTCCTTAATGATGCCCAAAATTTATTGACAAAGCTTGAAATTTCACAAAACAACCTGACCGTTTGGGGTTTTTATTTTGACAATCAGCGCAATCTCCTTTTTCTGCTCAACGCTTATCTCCGCATTTATTGATTTTAGCTGACTAATAATGTCCTCAGGATTAGGATGAGTGGCATGGAAAGAAAGGAGTTGACAATGTTGAGGTAAAGCCGCTGTGGGATGTTCGGAGTCTTTCCAGTCGATGAGAAAGGGAAGGAGTTCTATTTCGGGAGCAGCCTGAGGGACACTTAGTTCCCATTCCAGAATTGCCCCGTCCGCTCGCTGGCGCATTCCCGTTTTCGTTTCTGCCAACAAGGGATTTATCTTTTTTAATACTTTTATCTCCTCCTGAATCTCATTCGATTTCACGGCCCATCTGGTAATCTTAGCTTGCCTGATGAGGTCAAGACCCATCCATCGAGGAGGAAGGATATTATTATTTTCAGGGTCGATCGCCAAGAGTTCGAGGTAACAATTATTTCCGAGATTGAGTAGTGCGTTATGGGTTCCCTGATCAGGGTGCTTTCCACCGTAGATTGGGCGGACACCGAATTGTTTTTCGATTTGATCGATGGCTTGTTCGAGGTTCGGGACGGCGTAGATGATGTGGTCTATTTTTTTCATATAGCTTTTTTTGATTCCTAGCTGCATGTAGTGCTATGTTACAAGTGATGAAGACCAATCTTCAGTATTACTGTTTTAAAAAAGTAAATATAAAAACTGGCACTCCGTTACTTAAATGAAAGTTAGTTTTTGTTTAGCACTAATCAATATCAAAAGAAGGATGAATATCTAAAAATCGGCATATTTTTACAAATAGAAAGTAAACTTGTGGAAACTTTAAGGGAAACTTTGTACCTTATATCTGTGTTAAAACAGTTAGTAGCTTAAATTTCTTATTGAATTCAAAATCAGTGAATTAATTTAATTCTTATGAAACAGATAAATTATCCTTTATCAAATATGCAATTAGAATTGCTAAAGCTCTTTTCCAGAGATATTGAAGATAAAGACGTCAAAGAAATAAAAAGACTTATAGTGAAATACCTTGCTACTAAGCTTACAGACGCAGTTGATAAGGTATGGGAAGAAAAAGGATGGACAAATGAAGATATGGATAAGTTTTCAAATACTCATATGAGAACTCCTTATACAGACCGAAATAAACACTAAAATTGAATATAGTCTTAGATACCAACGTTCTTCTAGTTTCAATCTCGCCTAAATCTAAATTTAACTGGGTTTTTCAAAAATTTATTGACGAAGAATATACACTTTGTGTAACCACTGATATCCTTCAAGAATATGAAGAAATCATAGGAAAACATATGGGAGTGGAAGCTGCAAATTTTGTACTTCAAATAATAGAATCCGCTGTCAATGTAAATTATATCACTAATTACTTCAAATGGAATTTAATTACAATTGACCCAGACGATAATAAATTTGTAGATTGTGCTGTTTCATGCAATGCTAGATTTATAGTCACCCATGATAAGCATTTCAATATCTTAAAAAAGATTGAATTTCCTAAAATTGAAGTAGTAGGAATAGAGTATTTTAGATCAACCTTTAATAAAATCGAAGAAGAATAATGAATTAAAGGCTCTCTCTACGTCACGCACTCCTATTATCCTTTTACCAAAATTCTACTTTTTTCTAAAAATACCAAACAACTCATTCCCCATCCTTGGCTTAATAGAATTATAGGCCTTCTCAAAAGTAAGCACCTCAAAGTAGGGATCAAAATAAGACAAATACTCCTTCTTCGTTCCACCAAAAGGCCGCTTGACCAGATCACCAGTCAACGGAAAATCAAACCACAATCCTACCAATTTTCCATTTGGATTTAGCAATGCAGCCATTTTTTCAGCATAAAGAAACCGATTGTCCGGGATCGGTGGAAAGGAGCAAAAAAAAGTTTGTTCCAGTACCAGATCATATTGCTCCTCCTGCTCAAAGAAAT
>JBLHJZ010000109.1:0-10335 GCA_047619515.1 Saprospiraceae bacterium
TTAATGTTATAACCTTTTATAATATAAACTATTGTACATTAACGGATTCTGACAAGTTACAAATTATGGAGCTATTTCCTGTTAATACAGGAGACATTACAAGTTTTTTTTAACCGCTCTGCAAGTTTCTTATTTTTAAATTATAAATATTTCTTAACCTAAAAATTTTACAAAGATGAAAAAAATCTACTTTTTAACTATGTTCTTATTTTCAGCATTGCTTATCAATGCACAAACTTCAGTAACTTTTACCGTAGATATGAATACGGAAGGTGCATCTGGTGATGGTATTTTCATGTCAGGCAATTGGATGGCCGCTGCTGGTCTTGGTAGTGATTGGCAAGAACCAGGCTCCAACATGGATGCGCAACTAGATGATAGTGATGGTGACGGTATATACACTCTTACTGTTTCTCTTGCTGCTGGTGACTACCAATACAAGTTTGCAAATGGTACTGGATGGCCAAACGCAGAAGCAGGTGGCGCTGCCGATAATTACCAAGCTAATTTAAGCGGATGTGACGGTATTGATAACGGCTTTGGCGGTTTTAACCGATCCGTGACCATACCAAATCAAGCAAGTTTCTCCCCTGATGCTTATCAATTTAATTCTTGCGATGCTGCGGCTGTTGGTGTAAATGATTTGACGACTATCCAGGAGATCAAGATCACTCCTAACCCTACCAGCGATATCGCAGTAGTTTCTTTCTCAAACGTCAACAATGCTAACCATGAGGTAACATTGACTAATATCACTGGCCAGGTGGTAAAGCAATACAATAATGTATCTGGTACAAGCCTGGAAATTGATGCTCAGATGCTTACTACAGGAATGTACTTTGTTACTTTCTATAATGATCTTGGAGAGCTGGGAACGGAGAAGTTAATTGTACGATAGGCTGTACTTCAGGCTTTAGTTTGTTTTTTACTTAAAAGTTGCAGCCTAAAGCCTATGGTACTATAAAAAACCTGATCAGATCGATCAGGTTTTTCTTTATATATACAGACCAAAAGCATTCTAAAATTTGTAAGCTACTTTAAGGTCATCATACAACCATTACAAAAATTAAAGGGTCTATTAAACGTATTAGTTCAGAATCATCAGTCATTCGATAATTTCATTGGTAATACTACAATTTGCCATCTTTCTGAGGTTCTACAAAGAACCTTAATGTTTTTACCCTATTTCACAAAAAAAATCGTAATTTTGCGCACTTATGAAAAGTAAACTTCTTTTATTCCTACTTTGTGGTACTGTTTTGATGACGCTGGCTTGTAAATCCGAGTTCGAAAAGCTTAGGGCTTCAGGAGACCCTGACACCCTCTATAAAAAAGCATTCGACTTTTATGAAGCAGAGGAGTACCTTAAGTCTCAAACACTTTTTGAGCTGGTTATCAACAATTTAAGAGGAAAGGTAGAAGCCGAAAAGGTTTATTTTTATTATGCCTATACCCATTATAAGTTGAACAAATTCGTATTGGCGAGCTATTATTTTAAGAATTTTACCAATACTTTTCCGAATAGTGAGTACCGGGAAGAATCCGATTTTATGAGTGCTTATGCAAATTACCAGCTTTCTCCAACATATCGCCTCGATCAAACGTATACCTTTAAAGCAATCGAAGAATTCCAGCTTTTTGCTAATACCTACCCGGACAGTGAAAGAGTGGACCAATGCAATACGTTAATTGATGGAATGCGAAAAAAGCTGGAGGTAAAAGCCTATAGTGAAGCGGAGTTGTATTTTGACTTACAACAATACCAATCAGCTACCCATAGTTTTGAAAATATGTTAAAAGATTTTCCGGATACTAAACAAGCGGAAAATATACGTTATATGATTGTCAAAGCTTCTTACGATCTTGCGGTGAATAGTATTTTTGAAAAGCAGCAGGAGCGCCATAAAAATGTAATTAAAAACGCGGAGCTCTTTTTGAATAGATATTCCCGTAGCGATTACACCAAAGAGGTAAAAAGTATTAAAAAGAATTCATCGGATAAAATAAAAGAATTATCATAATGACTGACATCAAATCAAAAGTTCAAGGTCTTGAACCAAATGTTCAGGCACGAAACATCGGAGCATTGATTGAACACACTGGCAACATTTACGAAACCTTGTGTATCGTTTCCAAACGTGCTGCTCAAATATCTGTCGATCTTAAACATGAGTTACACAATAAACTTGAAGAGTTTGCGGTAAACTCAGACACGATCGAAGAGATTCACGAGAACAAAGAGCAGATCGAGATTTCAAAATTCTACGAGCGGCTTCCAAACCCTGTACTCATTGCAACCGATGAGTATTTAAAAGGAGAAATCCACAGTAGTTTAAAAGAAAACCGGGACGTCGATCAATAATCGATTATTACAAAGGCAAAGTTGAACAAACTTTGCCTTTGTTGTAGTTACTCCTTCCTTTTATTCTAACGCTGGCATATGTCCTTAGCAGGAAAAAAAATCATCCTTGGTATTTGTGGTAGTATTGCAGCCTATAAAACGGCCTTTCTTACCCGCCTGCTTATCAAAGCAGGTGCAGAGGTACAAATATTGATGACTCCTTCTGCTACTTCTTTCATCGGGCCTTTAACTTTATCCACCCTTTCAAAACGACCGGTATTTACAGAGGTGAGTACCGAAGACAGTTGGAACAATCATGTCGAATTAGGCCTTTGGGCTGATGCCATGATCATTGCTCCGGCTACCGCTACTACCCTGGCCAAATTAGCCAGCGGCCTCGCTGACAATGTGATCGTCGCTACTTATCTTTCTGCAAAATGTCCGGTATTTTTTGCCCCCGCTATGGATCTGGACATGTGGGTACACCCTGCTTCTCAGCATAACGTAAAACTACTTCAATCCTATGGCAATCATCTGATCCCGGTAGAACATGGCGAATTAGCCAGTGGGCTGGTAGGCGATGGAAGAATGGCAGAACCCGAAAATATCCTTCTCTTATTAGAAAATTATTTTAAAAAAAAACTTGACCTGATAGGTAAAAAAGCGATGGTCACCGCAGGGCCAACCTACGAACCGATCGACCCGGTTCGTTTTATTGGTAATCGCTCAACAGGAAAGATGGGCATCGCTATCGCCGAAGAACTGGCAGATAGAGGTGCTGAAGTTAAGCTCATACTAGGGCCGACTACCGAACGCCCCCAACATCCAGCGATAAAATGCTCATTGGTCAGAACAGCCCTGGAAATGTATCAGGTAGCTAACGAAAATTTTGAAGATACCACTATCACTGTCCTTGCGGCGGCAGTAGCGGATTACCGCCCAAAAGAAGTGTCTGACCAAAAAATAAAGAAAAAAGAAGGTGATTTATCTATACATTTGGAAAGAACAACAGATATCGCTGCATCATTGGGAAAAATTAAACGTAAAGACCAGGTAATAATTGGCTTCGCACTGGAGACACAGCATGAACTGGAGAACGCAAAAAGAAAGTTAGAAAAGAAGAATTTTGACTTTATTGTTCTAAATTCGCTCAATGACCAAGGAGCAGGTTTTGCTCATGACACTAATAAAATAACCTTAGTTTTCAGCAATAAGACAGCCGTTTTCGAGTTAAAATCAAAGAAAAAAGTCGCACAGGATATTGTGGACGCTATTGTTGGATTGAATCGCTAATATTAGATTAGCTCGTTTAAAAAATAAGTTTTATCAAAATGAAGAAATATTACCTGCTATTTATTGTCTTAATCTGTTGCAAGTTAATTATTGCGCAGGAATTGGAATTCACTGTTAATATCAATACCCCCAAGCTTCAGACCACAGACCCTAAAGTGTTTGAAAGCCTAAAAGAAAGTATGTCTAATTTTTTGAATAATCAAAAATGGACAACCGATGTATTTGATCCCAAAGAACGGATTAAATGTAATATACAGATGACCATCAAGGATGAGCTATCTTCCAATACCTTCTCTGCAGATTTTGCAATCCAGGCAGTACGCCCGGTTTATGGAAGCAGTTATGAAACGCCTTTGCTTTCTCATGTCGATAAGGAATTATCCTTTGTATATGAACAATTTCAACCATTAGAATACACCAAAAACTCCTTCTCTGGTAACCTGGCTTCGTTTTTATCTTTCTATGTGTATACCATTCTGGGAATGGATTATGATTCTTATTCTCTTTATGGCGGAGAGCCTTATTTTCAGACGGCTAATGATATCTTGACGACCATTCCACCTGGGGCAGCACAATCTTTTCCCGGCTGGCGTTCGCTTGACGGTAACCGCAACAGATACTGGATTATCGAAAACCTCCTGAGTCCTAAGGTTCGGAGTTATCGACAAGCAATGTATGATTATCATAGGCAAAGTCTTGACTTAATGGCTGAAAATGCCGTAATCGGGCGAGCTATAATGTTACAAGCACTGGAAACTATTTCGAAAGTCAACCGATCTTATCCCAATTCTATGATTATCCAAATGTTTACCAATGCCAAATCCAATGAGATTGTAGAAATTTTCAAAAAGGGAACTTCAGAGGAAAAGACTAAGGTTCGGAATATTATGTCAAAAATTGATGCCTCCAATGCATCTAAATATAGAAATGAAATTGGTCGATAAGACTACGTTAACAATTTCCTAAAAAAGTGCAAGTAGACATCCTACTTGCACTTTTTTTGTTACTATTATCATTATATTTAGAAGCGCTCAAAATATTAATCATGAAAGTATATCATTTTTTTATAGCATTTCTTTTGATGAATTTCAATTCATTTGCCCAAATGAATGAAGCTCCGGCAAAAATTACCTGGGGTTCAGAGTTGGAAGAACCAAATAATTCGTTTATCAGTAAAGTAATTCCGGCAGGGGATAATTTCTATGCGATCCGAAGAAAGACAAAATCGGGCCTGGTAACAGGAAGTAAAAAGGTCTACATTGAGAAATATAATAGCGAAATGAAGCTGGAGAAATCACAGGATATCGCATTGAAATACAAAAACAAAGAGCTCGATTTTGAAGATGTGATCATCCTCAATAATAATCTTTTTCTTTTATCCTCTTTTCATAACAAAGGCAAAGGCAAAAACTATCTCTTTTCTCAGATGATAAACATGAGGAATTTAAGTGCCAGCAAAAACCTTTCAAAAATCGGAGAGATAGAAACCCGGGGTATTAATCGGGAAGGTAGTTTTGGTGTTCATATTTCGAGGGATAGTTCTAAAGTGTTGATTTACAACGATCTTCCTTATAAAAAAGGGAAACCCGAGCGCTTTTCACTAAAGGTTTTCAATGACAGTTTCGAAGAATTGTGGAACCGTGACATCATACTTCCCTATGACGATGAACATTTCTCCGTAGAAGAATATCAGGTTGACAAGGATGGAAACGTTTACTTATTGGGAGTTATCTACCAGGATCCTACCCGTACCAGACGCCAGGGCAAACCCACTTATCAGTATACGATACTTACCTATACCTCAAATGGTGAAGAGGTGCAGGAATATAAAATAGATTTTAAAGATAATTTTATCACTGACCTGACTTTTAGGGTAGGTGATGATGGGGATCTTGTTTGTTCAGGCTTTTACTCAGCTGTCGGGGATTACAGCATAAAAGGCACTTATTTCTTTCGATTGAATCCCCAAACCAATGAAATATATAACCGAAACCTAAAAGATTTCGATTTCGATTTCTTAACAGAATTTATGTCTGATCGCAAAAAGAAGAATGCAGAAAAGGCAGAACGAGAAGGCAATACAAAAAAACAAGTCGAATTATTTAGTTATTCTTTAGACAATCTTGTACTCAGAAGTGATGGCGGAGCGCTCTTGATCGCTGAGCAGTATTACGTTCAATCCCAGCGAGACAACGACTATTATGGTTCAGGGTTATACAGTGGGTATTTTAATCCAAGAAGAGGATACTATAATAATTCAGTGAATCAGGTGGAAGATCATTATAATTATAATGATATCATCGTTGTCAATATAAAACCTACCGGTGAAATTGAATGGGCTGCGAGAATCCCCAAAAGGCAGGAAACAATAGATGATGGTGGATATTATTCTTCCTATGCCATGTCCATTGTCAAAGATCGGATCTTTTTTGTTTTTAATGATAATATCAAAAACTTTCAAGAGAAAAAACGACCGGAAAAAGTTTACAACTTTAATGGCAGCAATTCTATCATTGCACTGGCTGAAGTGACCAGAGATGGAGCAGTGAATACTTATCCACTCTTTAGCAATAGAGAAGCAGGAACGCTTACTTTACCTAAAATTTGTAAACAGAGTGGTAAAAACAAAATGACCATCTACGGGGAGAGGGGACGAAGATACCGTTTCGCAAATATTGAATTTACCAATTAACTTTAGTTGGCAGTCAGCAGTACTTCGGCTTCGCTCAGTACAAGTTTGATCCTGCTGAAAATTAAATTCCGGTCATTATTTTTTGCAGGATCAGACTGCTAACGGAGGACTGCACTATTGGTATTTACCATATTGAGTACCTTTCTATTCATCAAGGTAGGCTAAACGGCACTCTGTCCAGGGTTCAGGGCTTAGGTTACCAATATTTAGCCCTTAACAGGGCAAAGAACCCCTTTAGGGGTTTGATATCGGTAACCTTGGACTAAAAAACTGCGATGAGTGCCTTTAGGTACTCAATATAAATCGCAACCGAAAGTAATAAGTATCAACTACTATCTTACATTTGGAATACCAGCCAGACAGTAATAATGGTTGAAATATTTTTTTAACAATAATTTAATCAAATTGAAACGAGTAGCCATCTTTGCTTCAGGAACAGGAAGTAATGCAAAAAAAATAGTTGAACACTTTCAAGGCCATCCTGATATTGAGATAAGCCTTGTGGTATCCAACAATCAGGATGCCAAGGTATTAGACATGGCTCATAAATATAATATCCCAACCTTGGTTGTCAATAAATCGCTATTAAGTACAAGCGATTACATTTTAGAAAAATTTTCTATATTTCCAATCAATTTCATTGTATTGGCTGGTTTTTTGTTACTGATACCTAAATATCTGGTGGACAAATTTCCTAATCGCATCGTCAACATCCATCCTGCACTATTACCCAAATTCGGAGGTAAAGGAATGTACGGGATGAATGTCCACAAAGCGGTTAAGGAATCAGGAGAAAAAGAATCCGGAATTACTATTCATTATGTAAATGAGAAGTATGATGAAGGTTCCACAATTTTACAGGCCTCGTGCCCTGTCTTAGCTGAGGATTCACCAGAAGATATTGCAAAAAATGTCCTGCGACTTGAACATGAACATTTTGCAATGACGATAGAAAGAGTACTGAATAGCTATTGAGTTCATTCAGAACGCCTGGAGCTAATTTTTGGGACAGTATCACTAACCTAAATGTTTTAATAATGAAACTGATATTTGTATTATTTTTCACCTGCCTATATCTTGCCCAACCTTCATTTGCCCAGAGTAGCAATTGGAAAAAAGCAGCAAAAACTGCTGATCAGCTCTACGCTACTGGCAATTACGAGGAAGCCGCTAATTATTTCCTGGAAGCCTACAAGCAAAAAAATGCTGCTAAAGAATATTTGTACAAAGCAGCGGATTGTTACGAGAAGCTCAGATTTTATAAAAAAGCAGCCACTTTATATGACGAACTTAAAGACAACAAAGGTTTTCCATTGGCTGGTTTTCAATATGCCCGTTCATTAAAACAAAATGGTGAGTACGAAGAAGCAATAGCGGTTTTCAAAAGCTTCCTGGTAAATTATAAAGAGTCAGATAGCAGTGATTATATTAAAATAGTAAAAACCGAGATTGATGGCTGTGAGCTGGCTATGTCTCCTCAAATTAAAAACAGTGAACTGACTATAGCGCATTTAAGCGAAAACGTCAATACCATGGCTGATGAAGTGGCACCGCTTCCTTTTAATGATGAAATCCTGTACTTCTCCTCCACGATGGAAGGCTTCTCCAAAATTTTTCGCTCGCAATATATTGACGGAGAATGGGTCAAAGCGGTTGTTCCGGATTTTCCTAAGTTTAAAGATTTACATGTTTGTCATGGTACTTTTACACCTGATAATCAACGATTTTATTTTACGCTTTGTAGTAATACAGAATTTGATGTAGCTGATTCCAAATGTGATATTTATGTCACCGTTCGGGAAAATAGGGACTGGAATACACCTAAAAAATTGAGAGATTATGTAAAACTGGAGGGAACTACCGCTACTCATCCTTTTGTGATGTATGAAGAGGATATGGAAATTTTATATTTCTCTTCTGATCGAAAAGGCGGAAAAGGCGGAATGGACATTTGGTTTATGACCAGACATATAGACAGCCCTGAGTATGATTTCACTTTACCAAAAAATGCCGGCAGTAATATCAATACTCCTGAGGATGAAATTACTCCCTATTATGATTCAGCGAATGGTTTATTATATTTCAGCTCTAATGGTCATCCCTCTTTGGGTGGTTTTGATGTTTTCAAATCATCCGGCAGCATGAATAAATTTTCCATGGCTGAAAACATGAAAATGCCTGTCAATTCCAGTGCAGATGATTATTACTTTATTGATAACAAATCTAAAAACGGTGCTTTTGTTTCTTCTAACCGATTACACGGTTCAGAGAAAATCACTACTGATAATGACGATATTTTCTATTTCTCCGTTCCCGAAAAAGATTTTTTCGCAAGTGGTAATCTTTATGATAAGAGTAATAATTCAATTATAAAAGATGCTCAGGTCGTTTTATATGAAGTAAAAGAATCGGGAAAAAAAAGATTGCTTCAGTCCATCATAGCCAATAATGGTACCTACCAGTTTTCAATGATTCCCGAACGTACATTTCTGGTTGAAGTCATTAAGGAAGGATATCAACGAGCCGGCATCAATTTCAATACCATTGCCTTTGACCCTGACAAAGAATACGGGAAATCTATTTACCTTGAAAAAGAAAAAATGCTCTCTGGTGTAGAAGAACCAATATTTGAAGAATCCTCTTCCACTGCAAGTGTAGGGAATAGTGTTATTACTTCTTCTCCGACTGTTCCAACTGTTGCAAGAGAAACGATTGTGGTGAGCCCTCCTGTATCGACGGTTGTCACACCCATTTCTGAAGAACAAAGCTATTATGTAAATGCTTATTATCAAGGATTGGAAGTGACCACAAATGCTCCAAAATTAGACGGTGTCTATTACAAAGTTCAGGTATCTACTGCAAGTTTTTTTAACGAAACCGATGCAATGTTTGATGGGATAAGAAGTTTGGGATATTTTCAGACAGAGCAAATTGTGGATAAAGGTTGGACCCGAATTCTGCTTGCTGAGTATTTCAGCTTGAATGAAGCCCGGGATATAATGGATTCGGCAAGAGTTCAAGGATACCCGGAAGCTTTTGTTGTAAAATACAGAAATGGTAAAAGATTAAACTAACTATAATCTTTCCCACCCTTTAAACGCCTTATTTCGTCAACGAAATAAGGCGTTTGTTTTTTGCATTTGCCTTTTCAAAGCATTATTAGGCTTGTCCTGTTATATACTAGGCTTTATTCGGTACTTCGACTCCGCTCAGCACAAGCTTTAGGTTTTCGGCATTCGTAACCGCTCTTACGCACAAAAACTTTGGAATAAAATCCACTATTTCGACAAGTATAAAAAAGTTATAATAAAACTATATTTTAATCCTGTTGAATAAGTAACTTAGCCCTTGAGGAGAAAGGAATTAATAACTGTTGAACTACTATGGCCTTAGAAAATAAAATGCTGGATTCATTTACAAGATCATTAAGTCTGGAGCTCCCTGTGATGGATACACTGGATGAGTATTTAGATTTAATCGTACCCTTGGTAAAGCCATGGGGGGAAGATTTATACGAAGAGGAGTATTACCTTGAAACGCGATGGATGGAAATTCGCGATGATGATACTTTCCACGAATCTGTTCTCCATATCTTTAGAGCTGGAAATGAATATCTGCATTCTATAGATGGTAATATTCATAAAGGCACCTGGAGGAGACTCGAAAAATCAAACACTTTGATTATTGAACAAACCGCTGGTAGTACAGTGGTAAAAAGTGAGCTTTATGATTTAGCTTTTCTAAACAAAGATTTTTTTATTCTTAAAAAGCATGGAGATCAAAAACGAAAAGGATTTAAAAAGTATTTTTTATTGGCCAGAGAAAATCATATCCAGAATTTGGAATGGAAAGACGTGGTAGAGCTATTATTTAATCGTTATCGCAATAACCGGCAGTGGATATTTTTTGTGGTTCTTATTGTGATAATTGTTGCGATAGTAGTATTCTTTTCCGTGTAAGTCTTTATACTTCGACCGGCTTGAAAAAGTGATTATTTTAAAATTTAAAA
>JBLHJZ010000110.1:0-10252 GCA_047619515.1 Saprospiraceae bacterium
AAGCTCTTCCAAAGAAAATACCTCATCGATCACTATCCTTCCTTTCTCATTCTTTCGGACAGTAGCACAGGCTACTTTAGGATCGTGTTCAAAAAATAAAACCTGCTTTTCCCTAACGGCCTCTTCAAGTAACGCTGTTTTTTCTGTCATAGTAAACAAGGGGCGAACATCGTAGCTCATCACATAAGGCAAGCCAATATGATAAGAAGAAGGAATCACATCTGCGCAGTAAACCAACGTAAAATTATCAGTATGGATATACAAGGTCATCATCGCTTCCGTATGGCCATAAACGAATTTTACATCAATATGGTCAAAGACATTTTTGCCATCCGATTCATCCACAAACTTCAGTATTCCCGCATCCTGTAAAGGGACAAAGTTTTCTTTCAAAAAGGAAGCTCGCTCTCTTGGATTAGGATTCATCGCCCAATCATAATGAGTTTTATTGCTCCAATAAGTCGCATTGGGGAAAGAAGGAAGGAGATTGCCGTCCTTGTCTTTCATCACTGCCCCGCCGCAATGGTCAAAATGCAGGTGGGTTAAAAATACATCAGTAATATCTTCAGGTGTCAGCCCTTTGTCAGCAAGAGAATGCATCAACGAATCCTCGCCATGCGGCTCAAAATGCGACCTGAATCTGTCATCCTGTTTTTCGCCAAGCCCGCAATCTACCAGGATCTTCCGATCCCCGTTTTCGATGAGTAAACATCTCATTGCCCAGGTACACATATTATTTTCATCAGGAGGACTGAGTCTTTGCCAAAGTTGTTTGGGGACTACGCCAAACATAGCTCCACCATCCAGTTTGAAAAAACCGGTATTGATTGTACTTAATTTCATCAGAATCCAATTTTGTGCTTTGAAATACCGTATTTATGCTTCAATTCAGCCATTCGGATGGCAGTTGTCGCCGCTTCGACCCCCTTATTACCATGTTTGCCACCGGCTCTATCCAAAGCTTGTTGCAGGGTATCTGGCGTCAGTACGCCAAAAATAAAAGGTTTTCCCGATACGATACTCATATTTGCTAAAGCGGTAGCGACTGCATTATTAATATATTCATTATGGGAAGTCTCCCCTTTGATCACGCAACCGAGACAAATAACAGCATCTGTTTTTTCACCGGAAGCGAGGAGTTTTGCTCCCGCAGGTAGTTCAAAAGTCCCGGGAACCTGTTCTGTAAAAATATTTTCTTTTTTGGCGCCATGTTTAACCAGCGTTTCATAGCAAGCTTTGTAAAGCGCATGGGTGATCTCTTTGTTCCATTCAGATACTACAATGCCGAAAGACATTTTTTCTGCGGAAGGTATTGAAGATTCATCGTAAGTGGAAAGATTTTTTAGTGCACTAGCCATTATTTTAAGATTTTAGTGTAAAAATGTGGCCTCTTTGCTGCAGAGGAAGTAAGAAAACACAAAGGTAACAGAGTATATGGTATAAAAAAAGGTAGCGTCAATTACTGACCCTACCTTTTTTTGAAACAACTTCAAAATGAAAGTTAATTATTTTTTACTGGCGACCCTGGTAATATACTTTTGGATATCCTGGCTTTCTACACTGGTTGGATACTCCGTTTTTATTTTTTCGAAAGCCTTCTGAGATTCAGCCAGCATGCCTTGTTTTTCATAAAGCAAACCGAGTTTCTTCAAATAATAAGTAACTAAGGTCTCATTACCTCCTGCGTCAGCCGCTTTTTTGTAAAAGTTGATGGATTCATCCAGGTTTCCTAATTCACCATAGCCATCACCGATGGCGCCATATTTAGTTATCGGAAGAAGCGCATCATTAGGACTAAAATCTTTCAGATAATCAATAGCCACCTGATAGTTTCCTAAGTTTAGGTAGGAGATACCAGCGCAATAACGTGCGGTGTTTGCAGCTTTGGTACCACTGTATTGATCAATGATATCAAGGAAGCCAAGGTTTCCACCCCCAGGGTTTTCAAGCGCCAATGCAAAAGAATCTCTTTCGAATTGATCCTGAGCAAACCGCATGGCTACCTGCGCATTAGTTTCATTAGGAATTTTTACAAATTGCTGATATGCAAAAAATCCACCAACGATTACCACGACAGCGACCAGCGCTCCTATAATAAGTGAGGAATTTTTGTTTACATAATCCTGTGCCTGTACTTTAGCATCATGCAGGTCAACTAGCGTTTCTTCCTGTTTCTTTGAATTTCTTCTTGCCATTTTATAATTTAAGTTTTCGGGTTTTTTAAACTCCCTGTGTTTTGAATATTACTAAGCTTTTTGAAAAGTCACGCAAAAATAAGGAAAGTTTTAATTTGTTGCTGATTTTAAGGCAAAAAAAATAGGAGTACTTCTCTGAGCACTCCTATCATTTTGTGTAATTTCCTCTATTTGATGTTTGATTGCTACTTAAAGTTAAGGAATTATGTCAAATAAGGATAATCTTTTTGCATATAATTATCTTCATAGAGCTCACTGGCATCAGGAAGTGGCGATTCTTCAGCAAATTTTACCGCTTCCTCAATCTCTAATCTTATTTTTTCTTTGATAGCATTAATTTCTTCTTCGGTAGCAATTTTTTCACTGAGAATCTTTACTTCTGTCATTTTTAGCGGATCCTGATCTTTATAATCCTGTAATTCTTCTTTTGTACGATATTTAGCAGGATCAGAAACAGAGTGCCCTTTATAGCGATAAGTCTTAATTTCCAGAAAGTATGGGCCGTTTCCTGCTCGGATATGTTCTGCTGCCCGAGCCAAAGCATCGTGTACTGCTTCCGGTCGCATACCATCAACAGGTTCGCTGGGCATATCAAAGGCGCTTCCGATTTTATAAATATCATGTACATTACTGGTTCTTTCAACCGAAGTACCCATTGCATACTGGTTATTTTCGCAAATGAAAAGTACCGGAAGTTTCCAGGTCATCGCCATATTGAATGCCTCATATAAAGCCCCTTGACGAGCGGCACCATCACCAAACATCGTCACACAAAGATTATCGGTACCTTTATACTTTTCCGCGAAAGCGATTCCAGCTCCGATCGGAATCTGGGCACCAACGATACCATTACCGCCAAAGAACCGGTGTTCCTTACTGAAAAAGTGCATGGATCCGCCTTTTCCTTTTACTACACCCGTGCTTTTTCCGTACAACTCAGCCATACAATTTTTAGTGGGAATTCCCCTGGAGATAGCTAAGCCGTGTTGCCTGTAGGCCGTGACGATTGCATCCTCGGGACGTATCGCTGAGATTAAACCTGCAGCAATCGCTTCCTGGCCAATATAGACGTGACAAAATCCCCTGATTTTCTGTTGGCCATAAGCCATTAAAGTTCGTTCCTCAAATCTTCGGATGCGAAGCATCATCTCATACCATCTGAGATAAGTTTCTTTACTAAATTTTGATTCCCCTTTTTTATTTGATTTCGCGTTTTCTACTGCTTGCGCCATAATTGTAAAGATATAATGCGAATATTCGCAGGTTGTTTATAAATAAAGTCCTAAAGATACAGTGTGAAAACATAAAACAAAAATTAATCTTTGAAGTTCACTAGAAACAGCGGAGAGAAGTGATTTAGTAAGGAGTGAATCGGAGGTCATGCTTTATTTGTTCTCACCCCTGACCTTTCACCTCTGAATTAATTATCTTTGACCAAAATTACCGCTTTGCACCTGGAAAAAATTAAGCTTACTCATTTCAAAAACTATACAGTAGAAGAATTATCGTTTTCTTCAAAGCTCAATTGCTTTGTAGGCAAAAATGGAATGGGGAAAACTAACCTCCTGGATGCGATATATTATTTGTGTATGTGCAAGAGCAGTACAAGTATTAACGACCGGAATGTGATGCAGCGGGAAACAGATTTTTTTAGGGTGGAAGGCCATTTTAAAATAAATAAGAAAAAGCATAACATTGTCGCCAAGGTAATCCCGGGAAAGCGGAAAGAATTTGAACAAAATGCAGTACCCTATAAAACATTACTTGAACATATTGGATTAATCCCGGTCGTAATGATTATTCCCGACGATACGGAGCTAGCAAAGGAGGGAAGTGAGGTCAGGAGAAAATTTTTGGATAATACCCTTTCTCAATCTGATAGTAAGTACCTGGAAAATCTGATCTTATACAATCGGGTTCTCAAACAACGAAATACGGCCTTAAAACACTTTGCAAAGCAACATTCTTTCGATCGCGCACTGATTGATACCTTCAATGAACAGATGCTGGAACCGGCAAAATATATAATAGCATGCCGGGCGGCTTTTATTGAAACCTTTTCACCTATTTTTGAAAACTATTACAAAGTGATCTCCGGAGATCAGGAAAATGTTCGTTGTGAATATAATACCCAACTTATTGGAAAAGATTTTATCGGACTTTTAGAGGAAACAATGGGAAAAGATCGTACTTTACAACGGACAACGGTAGGGATCCATAAGGATGACCTGAGGTTCTATATTGATGATTTTCCACTTAAGAAATTTGCCTCTCAAGGACAATTAAAGTCTTTTGTACTTGCTGTCAAATTAGCCCAGTATGAGTTTTTAAAGAAACTTAAAAATAAAAGGCCTATATTATTATTGGATGATATTTTTGACAAACTGGATAACGATAGGGTAGAGCAGTTGATAGGTCTTTTGGTAAATGGAGACTTTGGACAGGTTTTTATCACCGATACACACGAAAAAAGAATCGAAGAGATTATTGAAAAATTCGGTACCGATTTTAAAAAATTTATCATTGAGTTTGGAATAGCAAAGACTCAATAATTTAAAATTTCAAATCTCATGAAAAGGCATAATGACCAGCAGATCAAGGACGTATTAAAAGAAATGGTAGAAACCTACCGACTTCGTAGTAAGCTTAACCAGACCAAAATCAAATCGCTTTGGGTAGAATTGATGGGTTCCAGTATTGCCAGGCATACTACAGATATCAAAATACGGGGTAAAAAACTATACGTTTCTATTAATTCTTCTTCTCTCAAGCAGGAGTTGAGTATGGGAAAGGAGAAAATAAAAAATATTATCAACGAGCAATTAGGGGAGGAGTTTATTGACGAGGTGGTTATTAGATAATTAGGATTTAGGATTTAGAATTGAAGATTTTGAGTTAATCCTAAATCTTCAATCCTAAATCCAAAATAATTTACGCTTTATTCATTTTCTCGATCGCCTTTGCGTTTTTCGCAGCCTTACCTCTGAATTTCTTCTTTCTCTTACCTTTTGTCTTCTCTGCCTTTTGAATAGCATTAAAAGAGTTGAGCATACCACCGGTTACAGATAAATCAGAAAAATTTACTTTTTCATCTTCAGTGCCAGGTTTTACCACTTTTTGGGTAGACTTGACCGAAGAATCCATAATAATGTCTTTTACCTGATTAGCGGAAAGCTCTGGGTAATAAGAACGCAATAATGCGGCGACACCGGCAACCATGGGGGAAGCCATTGAAGTACCCGGGTAACTGTCATATTCATTATCTGCAGTCGTAGAATAGATAGCCACACCAGGAGCAAACACATCTACCTGATCTTTTCCATAATTGGAAAAAGAAGCGGCTGCATTTTCTCCCGTATCATGATTTAATGCACCTACTTCAATCCAGGTCTTTGCTTTTTTAGGTTTGAACCAACCCTTTTTAGCGTAAGCGTCATTAGGGAAGTTGTCGGTATTATCGTTGTTTTTACCATCATTACCCGCTGCGTGTACGAGAATTACGTCGTTCTTTTGAGCATACCTCACCGCATCATCAACTATTTTTTTATCCCAGGAATAGGCCTTTCCGAAGCTCATGTTGATCACTGTAGCTCCATTGTCAACTGCATAACGGATAGCATTAGCTACATCTTTGTCTCTCTCATCACCATTTGGGACACAACGAACGCCCATGATTTTAACATTGTCAGCGATACCGTCCATTCCTACACCATTATTTCTGCTAGCAGCGATGATACCGGATACATGGGTTCCGTGGTTAGCATCGGGACCTTTTATATCACCATTACCATAATATCTCTCAGTAGGATCCGCATAATTATCACCAACGATAGACCTTGGATCAAAATTGGGATCATAGTAGCTATTGACTCTTGGTAGTAATTGACTATCACCATCGATTACTCTTTTTTCTAAATCTGCTACAGTACCACCACGCTCCAGAATGCCTTGAAGCACCGTAACTGCCTGTGTTACTTCTTCGTCCGTTGATTCAATTGTTTTAAGATCCTCAGCGGTAAAGTCTTGTTTGCCCAATTCTTTTCTAAGGGTAACATATACCCCTTTAAGCATTGGAATACCTGACTCCTGGTATCTCTTTTCCCAGCTAGCTTTTTCATCAGTTACTTCTTTTTCCATTTTCTGAAACTTATCGTAAAGCTTCTTATCTTTTTTGGAAAGAGAGGCAATATCTTTGTCTTTAAACATGATCCGATATTTTGCAACCAATCTTGTGATCTCAAGCGCATCAGCGCCTATATTTTGCCCGTCCTTGCCACCGATAAAATTCCAGCCGTGGATATCGTCCACATAGCCATTCTTATCATCATCAATACCGTTATCGGCAATCTCTCCGGGATTTGTCCAAATGATGTCTTTTAAATCTTCATGCATTGGATCGACACCGCCGTCTATTACTGCTACGATTACAGTTTCTGATTTTCGGTCTTTCAATAATTTCGAGTAAGTAGATTTAGTGTCAATGCCGGGAACATTGTCCGTCGCCGGGTTTAAGTGAAACCAATCCTTGGGAGCAGCATCTTCCTGTGCTGATAGCATGGTTGCTGTAAAGACTAATCCTGCCAATAAAAATAATTTAAACTTCATTACTTTCTGATTTATATGATTTTATAATGATAAGAGTATATAATCCAATACACCCCACTTTCAAAAACTCCCAAAATTAGGATAATTATAACGACTTTTTGTAAAAACTAAGCTTGATGATATCCATAATTAGACAAAGAGCTTAATTATTCAGGACAAATGAGTATTTAGCAGCTATCAATAACCAATTAAGTGCGTGACAAATTAGTGGGTAGTACCCGCTAGCTTTGTGCCTTTGCGCCTTCGTGGCAAAAAAAATAACTACACGCGGCTAATTTGTCACATACTCTATCCAATTTAACAGATGGAATGAATCAAAATTGTTATTTTTGCGTCTAAATCCTAGCATTGCGTATTTAAGGAATAGTTATTGAAACTGAAAAATACGTTATCGCCCAATATTATCTGATAATTAAAAATAGTAAGAATGTTAAAAAAATTTTGTTTGCTCTTCATTATGATTATCCCTTTTCTCTTACAAGCGCAATACAAAGAAATAGGGCTGATAGCTGGCACTTCAAATTATCAGGGAGACCTTTCTCCTGCTGATCTTTCGAATAGCCTTGATCGTACCCATGCATCTTTTGGCGCTTTCGGAAGATATAATATGAATAATCACGTTTCCGTAAAACTAGGAATAACTTATGGAACTATCTCCGGTGATGATGTCGATAATAACTATTCAAGAAATCTGAGTTTCAAATCAGATTTACTGGATGTTAGTATCACCGGTGAGTTCAATGTCCTTGGATATCAACCCTATGCTTTGGAAAGGGTTTTTTCTCCCTATCTTTTTGCTGGCATCGGTATAGTTCACTTCAATCCACGTACTCAATATGAGGGAGAATGGGTTGAATTACAACCGCTTGGTACTGAAGGGCAGGGAAGTAGTGCAGAATTTGGATCTAAGTATGGATTGACTCAGGTGGTTATCCCTTTTGGAGGCGGACTCAAATATGCTATCAATGATAGTTGGAATCTGGGACTTGAATTAGGGATCCGCAAAACTTTTACGGATTACCTGGATGATGTGAGTAACCGATACGTTGATGAAGATTTACTGTTACAGAATAATGGTGAATTGGCAGTAGCACTTGCCAACAGAAGCGGGGAACCTATTCCTGCAGGTCGACAAAGAGGAAATCCTGATGCTAAAGACTGGTATATTTTTACCGGTTTTTCTGTTTCCTATAATTTCCTTGATAATGGACTGGTTGGAAGCCGATCAAGGGGGCGTAAGAATTCTGGTTGTTTTGACAATTTCTAAAAATAGATAGATCAGCGGATGTGAGTAATAGCTTATTCACATCCGCTTTCCCAAAATATATTTCTTCTCTTTTTCATTCCTTCCTTCTTTCTCAACCCCGTTAGGGAAAAGCCTTTTTTCTCAACTTCGTTCGGGGGAACAAGCTTTTATTTTCTTTTATTCAATTTGCAATTTGAGGTTCTGGCTATTATTTTTACCTTTCCAAAAGAATTAAGAAATCAAATCCATTCTTAATTTCTTATTTTTCATTCATAATTTATAAAAGCCCTTGGAATACACACCTCCTATAGAAATTCTTCGTCAATATTGGGGTTTTGATGTTTTCAGGCCTTTACAGGAGGATATTATCAAATCTGCCTTAGATGGAAATGATACGCTTGCCTTGTTACCTACCGGTGGCGGAAAATCTATTTGTTTTCAGGTGCCAGCTCATTGTAAAGAAGGAATAACACTGGTAATCTCTCCGCTGATCGCTTTGATGAAAGATCAGGTGTATAATCTCCGAAAGCGAAATATAAAAGCAGAAGCAATATACTCCGGGATGCACTTTAAAGATATTGACAGGGTTTTGGATAATTGTATTTATGGTGAGATCAAACTGTTGTACCTGTCTCCTGAGCGATTGACTTCCGAGCTCGCAATGGAGCGGATCAAACAAATGAATATCAACCTCATCGCTGTGGACGAAGCACATTGTATTTCACAATGGGGATATGATTTCAGACCTGCTTATCTGAAGATTGCAGAAATAAGGGAATGGTATGCAAAAAAAATCCCGATATTGGCTTTAACCGCTACCGCTACTACCGAAGTGGTAAAAGATATCCAGGAAAAGCTGGAATTTAAAAATGCCAATGTTTTTCAAAATAGTTTTAGTCGTTCAAACTTAGCCTATGTGGTGCTCCACGAAGAGCATAAAGCAGGAAAATTGCTCAAGATCGTTCAAAATGTAAAAGGTTCCGGGGTAGTCTATGTCCGAAGTAGAAAAAAAACGAAAGATTTCGCAACATTCCTTCAACGAAATGGAATTTCTGCCGATTTTTATCACGCAGGACTAAGCCCTGTCGAGCGATCCAAAAAGCAGGAAGAGTGGATCAATAGTAAAACCCGGATTATTGTTTCAACCAATGCTTTCGGTATGGGGATTGACAAAGCTGATGTCCGGTCGGTAGTCCATATGGATCTGCCGGATAATCTGGAAGCTTATTTTCAGGAAGCAGGGCGCGGAGGACGAGACGGGATGAAAGCTTATGCGGTTCTATTGTATAATGAGGCAGATAAAATTAACCTCGAACGCCAATACGAATTAGCTTTTCCGGATTTGAAAGAAGTCAGGAGAGTCTACCAGGCAATCGGGAGCTTCCTCCAGTTGGCTATCGGAAGTGGGAAAGGCGAAAGTTTTGATTTTGATTTGATTACCTTTTCCAAAAATTATGGTTTTGACGCTATTAAGGCTTTCAATTGTTTAAAAATATTAGAGGACGGAGCATGGCTTACCATGAGCGAAGCAGTGTATATTCCCAGTAAATTAAATGTGCTGGTTTCAAAAGAGGAGCTTTATGATTTTCAACTAAAGAATAGGAATTATGATTTACTGGTCAAAACGATTTTGAGAACTTACCAGGGAGCTTTCAATAATTTTGTCAATCTCAATGAATATCAGTTGGCAAATTTTATGAAAATTAGCGGCGCAGGATTATCAAAACTTTTCCAGACGCTATCCCAGTTAGGGATTATCGACTATAGACCTCAAAAAGATCAACCTCAACTCACGCTCCTGGAAGAACGCACGGACACGAAGAATCTTATTTTAGATAAAAAATTATATGACTTTCGAAAAAAAAGACATAAAGAACGAATTGAAAGAGCAATCGCCTATGCCGAAGAAAAGATATGCCGATCTAAGCAATTACTTGCTTATTTTGGAGAGTTCGATGCTGCTGATTGTGGAATCTGCGATATATGTCTGGAGCGAAATAAATCAGGTCTCAATAACGAAGCGTTTAAAAAATATGAAGGAAAAATCCGCATGATCCTTAAAGATGGGCCTTTAAGTTTAGAAAATATCGTAGACTCCTTTGGCTCCAGTCGAAAGACACAAATATTAAAAACGATCGCATACTTAGTAGATGAAGGCTTGCTTGTAGAGGAAAATGGGAAATTTGACTTTGTTGATTGAAATAAA
>JBLHJZ010000111.1:0-10173 GCA_047619515.1 Saprospiraceae bacterium
TCATTTTTTGTTTTTTTACGAAAAAACACCTCTTACTTATGTGCAGTATTCCTCAAAAATGTATAATCGAACAGATACTCATAACGAATCGAAACACATTGAAACAATGGTCTCCTATTTTATATGCATGTGTTAATAAGCCGATTCGAAAGTCAATATCCATTAACTGGATTACACATAGTTTTCTCAAAAATGCTTAATCAACAGAGCTTTCTCTTTAAAGTTGAATATATCGCTGATGGGATTTCTCCAGAACAGAGTAGAAATACAAAAGTCGCTATTTTTTTGGAAAAGTCAAAATTTTATCGGACATTGGCCGGCTTTTCTATTAAATATAATAAATCGCCATATAACTTTGGTCTGTAAAAGGCTGGTTATTAGTGTATTGTGAATACCTGGTTTCGTTAAAATTATAGCATTTAAAAATAATTTTTTTACTCAAAAAGTTCAACTTTACCTTGTTTTCTAAAAGTGTTCACTAAACCCAAACTTTACATCCTTCCGTACAGTTAGTACAGATGTCAATTTGATCTCTTCCTTGTAAGAGCATTGAACGGAAATTTTGGTATTCAGGCGCCTGCCAAAGTTCTTTAAAAGAGGATTCTTTAAGGTCTCCGAGACGATGAGTCGCATCTTTATCAAAGCAACAAGGTACCACCAGGCCGTCCCAGGTAATGACACAGGAATGCCATAATTTCCAACAGTGGTTTAATAATTTATTCTTTACTTTATAGGTGCCGTCTTTCTGTTTCGCATACCTGGCGTACTTGTCAATAGTAGGAATTAATGGATTACCATGTTCATAATCATAAACCTGGGCAGTCTTTAATTTAACTTCATCAATCCCAATTTCTTTAGCGAGCTTATAGATTTCAGGGATTTGATGTTCGTTAGGTTTTACGACCAAAAACTGGAAAATGACATGAGGTGTTTTCGATTTGAGCTTCTTTTTCCACTTGATGATATTTTTCGCACCAGCTAATACGTTTTTGAGTTGACCCGCCTTTCGGTATTGCTCATAGACTTCCTGGGTCGTACCATCTACAGAAATAATCAGCCGATCCAATCCCGACTCAATGGTTTTCTTAGCATTATCATCATTCAAAAAATGTCCATTCGTAGAAGTGATCGTGTAAATACCTTTTTGATGAGCATAATCGACCATATCCAAAAAAGAAGGGTTGATATAAGGTTCTCCCTGGAAGTAAAAAATAAGATACATCAGGTCTTTTGCCATTTCATCCATCGTTTTCCGAAAAAAATCCTGCTTTAGATTTCCTGTTGGTCGGCTAAATGATCTAAGTCCGCTTGGACACTCCGGGCAGCGAAGATTACAAGCGGTAGTGGGTTCAAATGATACGGTAAAGGGTTTGCCCCATTGCACAGGTTTTTTACCCCACTTAGTAAGGTAGAATGAAGAGAGAACCTTGGTGGCGTTCCAGATCCGTCCCGGGGTTAGTTTGGATATAAAGTTTAAGCTATCGGAAAAGTAAATATTCATTTTGATTCGGTATAGGGTGATTAGACTTTTTTCGGTTTTCGCTTTTCGGCCCATTCAACTCTTTCTCGGCTCCTATGGTTAATTCCATTGATACACAGTATCAAGCCAGCGCCAATGCTCGAAAAAAAAAGGATCCCTCAGGGCAAGCGTTCGTAGCTGCTCTGACGCACAATTTTTTTTAGTATAAAGTCTATTTTACAACAAAGAAAAGCGCTTTTAGGTCAAAACACCAATTTCACTCCTTTTTTATTTAGGGAATAGTCTTTATAGTCTTTATTTTGAGTTGTGAAAATCCTTGACAAGCGCTCAGTCTTTTCTAACTTTGTGAACCAATAATCCAAGTTTATATGTTTAACTGGCTAAAATCATTATTCACAATAAAACAAGAAGAACCAGACCTTATGAAGTATCTTATCGTTGGATTAGGTAATATGGGAGCAGACTACGATGATACCCGACACAATATTGGTTTTGAAGTAGTTGACGAATTAGCAAAAGAATTTGAAGTTTCGTTCAAAAACGATAACCTTGGAGATCTGGCAGAATTTAAACACAAAGGCCGCATTTTTGTTTTGCTGAAACCTTCCACCTATATGAACCTAAGTGGAAAAGCTGTCCGTTACTGGTTGCAAAAAAAGAAAATCCCCAAAGAAAATCTTTTAGTCGTTTTGGACGACCTGAACTTACCTTTAGGCAAGCAACGACTCCGTGCAAAGGGAAGTGATGGCGGGCATAATGGCCTGAAAAATATTGACGAACTAAATGAAGGGAATAATTATGCAAGACTACGTATCGGGATCGGAGATGAATTCTCGAAAGGGCGACAGGTCGATTACGTATTGGGAAAATGGAATAGGGAGGAAAGAAAACAACTACCTGATATTCTAAAAGCTGCGACCGATGCTATCAAAAGTTTTGGTACGATAGGTTTAGGAAGGACAATGACTCAGTTTAATAAGAAGTGATATGAAAAAATTATCCAGAAAGACTTTTTTTAAAGGCCTGGCGCTCGGAACGATCTCTCTGCCTTTCATGATTCGTTCCTGTGGTTCGCAAAACATTGCTCAAGAATCTTCTACCACCCTTCGAACTACTAAAACTTATAAATGGAAAATGACGACCACCTGGCCACCTGATTTTCCAGGACTTGGGGAAGGATGTAATCTTTTTGCCAAGTGGGTCAATGAAATGTCAGGCGGACGAATGCAGATACAGGTTTTTGGAGCCGGAGAGCTGGTGCCCGCTCTCGAAGCTTTTAATGCCGTCCGAAGTGGTGCAGCAGAGATTGGTCATGGTTCAGGATATTATTGGAAAGGAATGGTGCCGGCAGCGCAATTTTTCGCATCCATTCCTTTTGGGATGAATGCTCAACAGATGAACTCCTGGCTGATCAGTGGTGGCGGGATGCAATTATGGGAAAAGGTTTACGGAGCATATAATTTAGTGCCCTTTCCCGGAGGAAATTCAGGCGTACAGATGGGCGGTTGGTTTAATAAAGAGATCAATACCATCGAGGACTTTAAAGGGTTAAAAATGCGTATTCCCGGTATGGGTTCTACTGTTTTGAAAAAAGCGGGTGGGGCTCCGGTGCTCTTGCCGGGCGGTGAAATTTATACCGGATTAGAGCGGGGAGTAATCGATGCCACCGAATGGCTTAGTCCCTATCATGATTACAAAATGGGCTTCTACCAAATTGCAAAATACTATTACACCCCTGGTTGGCACGAGCCAGGTACCTGCCTCGATTTTTTTATCAATAAACAAAAATTTGATCAACTGGAGCCAGATCTTCAGGCGATTATTCGCTCGGCAGCCTACCGGGTTAATCACTGGATACTTTGTGAGCTTGAAGCAAAAAATGCTATTTATCTGGAAAAACTGATCGCTGAAAAAGTCGATATTCGAAAATTTCCGGATAAGGTATTAGCAAAATTACGCGAGCTGACAGACGAAGCTATTGCAGAAGAAATTGCAGAAGATCCTCTCTCCAGAGAAGTGTATGCCTCCTATGATAAATTTCGAAAATCAACAGCAGCCTGGGGGAAATTGTCCGAAAAGGTTTTTTATGACAGTTTGCAGATTTGAGCAAAACCCCTTTAGGGGTTTAATATCGATAACCTGGGACTAAAAAACTGCGATGAGTGCCTTTAGGCCTGCCTTGATGAATAGAAAGGTACTCAATATAATTCGCAAATTGAATTAATCCAAAAACCCCAACACCAACTGCGGAAAGAAAATCACCGCAAATAAAAAAACCAGTTGTATCAATACAAAAGGAACAATACCACGATAAAGATGCTGAGTTGTCACCTCTGGAGGTGCTACCCCTTTTAGATAAAATAAAGAAAAGCCAAAAGGTGGAGAGAGAAAAGAAGTCTGAAGATTTAATGCGATCAGAATACCTATCCAGGTAAGATTCATACCATATTGTTGATCAAAGATCGGTGCCACTACCGGCACGATGATGAAGATGATTTCTATAAAGTCAATAAAAAACCCTGCGACAAAAATCACCAGCATTACCAGTATCAAAAACATGGTGGGTGATAAGTCAGAACGCTCGATCAACTGTACTAAATAGATATCCCCGCCCATTTCTCTGAATACAAAGGAAAAGGTAGTCGCACCCAGCAGGATTACAAAAACCATACAGGTCAGGTGAGTAGTTTCCTGCATCACGGTCCGTAATACATCGAGACTAAATTTTCGTTGACCGAAAGTGAGGAGTATAGCACCTAATGCGCCGATTCCCGCCGCTTCAGTAGGTGTGGCGATCCCGGTAAAGATAGAACCGAGTACTGCAACGATTAATAAAAGCGGTAAGAGAAAAGCGATGAATATTTTCCAGACTACATTACTTTGGTTGAGAAACTTTTTCACTTCTTCTTTGGGAATACTCGGTGCGATTGAAGGGTCTCTAAATGCGCGGATAGCAATGTACGCTATATAGGAGGCCACCAGAAGAACACCCGGCAATAATGCCGCTTTAAATAAATCACCCACTGGGACATTGAGCACACTACCCAATAAAACGAGCACAACAGAAGGGGGAATAATTTGCCCTAAAGTCCCCGAAGCAGCGATAGTACCGGTTGCCAGCTCTGGCCGATATCCTCTTTTGAGCATCGTCGGCAGACTGATCAAACCCATCGTGACCACCGTTGCACCTACAATCCCCGTCGAAGCTGCCAATAGCGCACCAACGATCACTACTGAAATGGCAAGCCCGCCGGGAACACTGCCAAAGAGCATCGCCATCGTTTCGAGCAAGCTTTCTGCAAGCCCCGATTTTTCCAGCATAATCCCCATAAAGATAAATAGCGGGACCGCGATCAGGATACTATTACTCATCACACCCATGATCCGTGGTGGTAAGGCGGTGAAACTTACCGGATCTAAAAAACAAAGCGCATAGAGGATGGAGATGCCACCAAGGGTAAAGGCTACCGGGTAACCATAAAGGATCAAAACCAGGATGCTGATGAATAATAATAAGGCGAGTACTTCCATTTTTTATTCTATTGCTTCCGTTTCATTTGGATTATTATCAATCAAAATATATAGCGATTGAGCAACGCTCGACAAAGCCTGCAGGAGTAATAATCCGACTCCAAACGGAATAGCGAATTTTATCAGATACCGGTATTTCAGACCATTGGGATTGGGCGATATCTCGTCGATCGTCAGGGAGCCCATTGCGAAATCCCAGGAGTAAATAATGATCAAAACCGACCAGGGAATTAAAAGGACTATTGCGCCAATCAGGTTGGTCCAGGCTTTATCTTTTTTGGAATAATTGGTATAAAACAAATCCACCCGTACATGACGATCATGCCGGAAAGCATAACCGGCACCCAGCATAAATATCATTCCGAATATATGCCATTCCAATTCTCCTCTCCAGGCATCTGCTTCGTTGAAAAAGTGCCGACAGATTACATTATAACAAACCAATAAAACCAATAACAACGTTAGCCAGGACACAAGCCTTCCTGCCCATTCGTTGATGGTGTTGATAAGGTTGATTGTCGATTGCAAAAATATTTTCATCAGGCTTTAAATATAATTATCGGTAACCTTTCCGAATCCAGGTGAAAAATCTGCAAGTATAAAACAGACCGTTATTGGAGGCCTGTCCCTTGGCAAAAGAAAGATGCTTTTATTTCTTGCTTCCATTAAAGTACCTGACCGTTGACATTAAAACTTGATTGTCTAATTGAATCTCCCGATAGCCAATTCTGTGATGATCCACTTTGAACTCAAGACTGTGATGATCGATTTGGAAAAAGCAAGAGGGTGTAATATGAACGCTAAGGTTTTTTTGGCGAATCGTTTTCTCCAAATGATAATGCCCGCAAAAAACATGAATATTGGCTGGATGGTCAAAAAATATTTGTTGCACTTTTTCAAGGTGTTGCATCGGGTAGCGGCTATCCATAAAAGGAACGCCAGCTTTTATCGGAGGATGATGCATAAAAATAATCACATCATCAGTTGCGTTTTTTAATTGCCGCTGGAGCCAGTTACATTGTTTCTTTGAAAGAAATCCTCTGGCGGAATCCAAAAAAAGAACCGTCTCCTTGCCTATTTTTTTAGCATAGTACAGTTCCTCTTCATTGAGTAAATGGTTGAAGTTAAAAACCCTGGCCATCATCGTAGAATCATCATGATTACCTGCAATAACACTGTATTCCAAATCGCTGAAATCTAAAACTTCTTTGATCCATTCTTTGATTTCCTCGATTGGTTCACGATAACACAAATCACCGGAGACTACCAGATGATCTGGTTTCTGCTTTTTGATATGACTCAGTATCCGCAGGAAGTTTTTACGTACATCAATATCGAAAGGATAGCTGCCTTCATCGTCTATATGTAAGTCCGTGATTTGGATGATTTTCATTTTATTTATCTTTCGGTATTTGCTTTAAGGCAGCGAGTAGGTAGTCCCAGAATTTCTGTACCGAACTAATCTGGACTTTTTCGTCGGGAGAATGTGCCCCTCTGATATTCGGACCAAAAGAAATCATTTCCATCTCCGGATAAAAAGTACCCAATATCCCACATTCCAATCCTGCATGGCAGGCATTGACGTCTGGTTCTTCCTGGAACATTTTTTTATACAAGGTGCTCATTATTTTTACAATAGCAGCATCCGGTCTTGGAGTCCAGCCAGGATAATTTCCCGAGGTTTTGACCTTAGCGCCCATGAGCTCGAAGGTACTGGTAATGGCCTGCGCTAAATCTGTTTTTTCGGAGTCTACAGAACTCCTTGTCAGACAAAGGAGTTGGTATTTGCCGTTTTCGACAAGTACCCGGGCAAGATTATTGGACGTCTGTACCAAATCTTTGATATCCGGGCTCATCCGGTAAATGCCATTTGGGCAGGCGTAGACAGATCGCAATAGCATCTCCTGAAAATCTTTGGCCATGACCATCGTTGGGCTGCTTACTGCTTTGACCTCGATTTCCAGATTAGGATCAGTGATAAGGTGCTCGGTCGCAAGCGTTGCCGTTAGTTCTTTAATATATTTTTTAAAGGGCCTGACATTTTTTTCCGGGACTGCTATGATGGAAAAAGATTCTCTTGGGATCGCATTACGTAGCCCACCGCCATCAATTTTACTGAGCCGGATGCCAAAACTACTGGCAGCAAAAAGGATCCGATTCATAATTTTATTGGCATTTCCAAAACCTTTATGGATGTCCATCCCGGAATGTCCGCCGTTTAATCCTTTGATCTTTAGTTGGATTCCTTGAAATTTACCACTCGTTTTCACTTCTTTGTATTTCCCGGTAGCCGTAATATCCACTCCGCCGGCACAGCCAATGGACAACTCCCTATCATCTTCCGTATCAAGGTTAAGCATAATCTTTCCTTCCAGCAGCCCTCCTTTGAGCCCCATTGCTCCTGTCATTCCTGTTTCCTCGTCAATGGTAAACAGCGCTTCCAGTGGAGGATGTTTTATAGTTTTTGATTCTAAAACCGCCATGATGGTCGCCACGCCAATTCCATTATCTGCACCGAGTGTCGTCCCTTTTGCTTTTACCCAGTCGTCATCGATATACATCTCTATACCTTGCTTGTCGAAGTCAAAACTGGTATCCGCATTTTTTTGGTGTACCATATCAAGGTGACTCTGCATGACTATCGGTATCCGGTTTTCCATGCCTTTGCTCGCTGGCTTCCGAATGATTACATTGCCTACTTCATCGACAAAGGTTTTCAGTCCGAGGCTTTCGCCAAAATTTTTAGCAAAAGCAATCACCCGTTTTTCTTTCTTGGATGGTCGCGGGACGGCATTCAAGTTAGCAAAATTTTTCCAAAGTGCTTTTGGGTTTAGAGTTTTAATGGTTGTTGACATGTACTATTCTTTTCTTTTTTAAATGTTTAATTCAAACGCTATCGACGATGTGTCATCTGGGAAAGGGATTTACCGTTTGTGTCAGTTTACAGCTCTGTCTCTTATTCCTCTTAATCTATATTTGCGCCCCAATTTACAGAAAATTTATTCGGTTTTTATACCGACGACAAAATGGTAATTATAGCGGGGTCGTAGAAATTTTTTATTATGACGATTGCAAGGCTGGATATTAGGCGAATTAAAATAAATATTGGTGACTAAAAAGGGGCTATCGCTTTTTAAAAAGTAATAGGTTTTTAGCCACAATTATTTAAGCTAATGGTAATAAAAATGTTTGTTTTTTGCACTTTGGGAGGTTAAATATTCATATTATGCTATTATTGATAGTGTTATATATGTCACGAACTTTATACATATTGGCTTGAAAATTTATGTATTGTCTAAGTTTTATTGTGTTTTTCTAGTCAAGTAAAATAAATCTCCAATAAACCTCTCTATATGAGGTAAAAGTCTTGATCTCCCTCAGGGCTTTTACTCATTTATACCCTTACCCTAAATAGCCTATTTATGTTTTAGCATTATCTTGATAAGATATTATTACCTTCCAACGTTAAAAAATGGTCTTTCCTCTATTTAATAACCTAAAGAGAATATTTTTACGGAAAATTGAAAACCTATGAGAATCTTTCTATGCTATTTGCCTACTCTCTTAATACTCACGTGCTCTGCTAACAATGAAAAAAAATATACTATGGACACTATACAACAAATCGCTATTCCTTTCGAACAAGACGATGATCGTACTGCTACCTACCAGGAGGCCATCGCATTTTACGAACAAGTAGCACAGCAGTCTCCAAGTTTTGAACTCAGGCAATACGGAAGCACAGACAGTGGCTATCCCCTTCACCTCGGAATCTTGTCGATGGATAAAGATTTTGACCCAGTTTCGATTCAGAGTAAAGGCAAGCAAATCCTTATGGTCAATAACGCGATCCACCCAGGAGAACCTTGCGGTGTTGAAGCATCTATGCTGATTATAAAAGACTATCTCACTAAGCCTGAGTTACATAAATACCTGGATAGTACCGTTATAATCTTTGTCCCGATTTATAATATCGGTGGGGCGCTTAATCGAAACAGTATGACAAGGGCTAATCAAAACGGACCGGCATCTTACGGTTTTCGGGGTAATGCGAAAAACCTTGACCTCAACCGGGATTTTATAAAGTGTGATGCTAAAAACGCTCAAACCTTTAATCAAATCTATACCGAATGGCAGCCAGCTATTTTTATTGATAACCATACTTCTAACGGCGCTGATTATCAATACACGATGACGCTCATTTCGACACAGCATAACAGACTTGATCCTAATCTTGCTACTTTTATGAACAGTACTTTGCTTCCCCGTTTATTCGCTGACATGAAAACAGGAGGTTGGGAGATGACGCCTTATGTGTATGCTCGTAGCACACCAGAAGATGGTATTTCAGGCTTTCTGGATTTAGCGAGGTACTCTTCGGGTTATGCCTCTCTGTTTAATACGATTTCGTTTATGCCTGAAACTCATATGCTGAAACCTTTCAAGGATCGTGTTCAATCCACCTACCAATTTATGGATTGTATGATCAAAACGATGCACGAAGAGCGATCTGCTTTGCAAACTGCCCGGCAAAAAGCGATTCAAAATACAATAAACAAAACTACCTTTGATCTCAACTGGGAAATGGATAAGACTAAGGAAGAAAAAATACTATTCAAAGGCTATGAAGCAAAGTATAAACCGAGTGAAGTGAGTGGTCTGGATCGATTATACTATGACAGAAATGCATCTTACGAAAAAGAAATTCCTTTTTATAATACCTATAAAGCAAGTCTTCGTATTGAAAAACCAATTGCCTATATTATTCCTCAGGCTTATTCGCATGTGATCGAAAGACTGAAATGGAACGGGGTAGCGATGAAACAACTAAAGGAAGACCAGGAAATTGAAGTGGCGCTATATCGCATAGGAGATTTTAAAAACCAGGACGCTTACGAAGGACATTATTTGCATAGGGAAACGCAGGTGGAAAAAATTACAAAGTCCTGGCCTTATCATAAAGGAGATTATGTGATCTATGTCAATCAAGCGACGAATCGCTATATTGTCGAGACTTTAGAACCGCAAGCGCCGGATTCCTTTTTTTCCTGGAATTTTTTTGATGGTATTTTGATGCAAAAGGAATATTTTTCGGCTTATGTATTTGAAGATCTCGCTACCAAATATCTTCAGGAAGATGCAGATCTAAAAGCGAAGTTTGA
>JBLHJZ010000112.1:0-10169 GCA_047619515.1 Saprospiraceae bacterium
AAGCTGGAGATTTGGTGATTTGGGATTCGAGGCAACCGCATGGAATTCGACCAAATCATTCTGAAAAGGTTCGGATTGCGCAATATATTTCTATGATGCCGGCAGAAGAGGATAATGCTGCCTTGCGTGACTGGCGGATCAATTCCTGGAAAAACAGCATAGCACCTGAAGGTTATGCTTTTCCTGGCGATCCTCGTAATTGGGAGCAGACGAAATATGAAACGGCAGTGTTGTCGGAGCTAGGGGAGTGTTTGCTGGGTTTGAGGACTTGGTAGTACCCCATTGATTTGATCCTTTATAATATCTCTTTGCTGCATTATAATTTTGTGTTTTTACTGATTATCCTAATAAACACTATCTCCCGGCTATATGTTTTCTGATTGCCTCCACAAGAAATTGGTAAAGGCAATCAGAAAATTATATTGTTTTTATCAAAATACTTGCTTAAACCGGCATTTAGTGAAAAAAACAATTACTTTTGCACCCTTTAATGAAAAAAGTAAGTCAGGTAATTTATTGATGTTATCCCTGTTCTGAAACAAGGCAAATAAATTTATTGATTACAATTTTCCAGTCTAAGATAAAACCACAATAATAAGTATAAATTAATTTCTTGTCCCGGAAATAATACTTCCGTTGCATCTCATTGTATTGAATATTCTGAATGAAAAAGTTTTTTAATTTATTTGATTTGTCTCAAAAAGTTGAGTACAAGACCGAAATTTTATCAGGTCTGACCGTAGCACTGGCACTGATACCTGAAGCAGTCGCATTTGCTATTATTGCCGGACTTGACCCCTTAACCGGTTTATACGCTGCCTTTGTCATGGGATTGGTTACTGCTGTTTTTGGTGGCCGTCCGGGCATGATTTCCGGAGCGACCGGAGCGATAGCGGTAGTTTTAGTCACCTTGGCACTATCACATGGCAAAGAGTATATTTTTGCCACTGTTGTTTTGGCGGGAATGATACAGGTTGCTGCCGGTTTTTTGAAACTTGGAAAACTCATGCGACTTGTTCCACATCCGGTAATTTTTGGTTTTGTAAATGGTTTGGCCATTATTATTTTTATGTCCCAATTAGACCAGTTTAAGGACGCATCAGGTTCTTGGCTGACTGGAATACCCTTATACGTCATGCTTGGATTAGTATTGGTTACGATGCTGATTATCTGGGGTTTACCTAAGTTAAGCAAAGCCATTCCTGCCTCTCTGGTCGCGATTCTGACTGTATTTGGATTGGTGGTCTTTTTGGGGATTGATACGAAGACGGTAAAAGATATTGCCAATATTCAGGGTGGTTTTCCGCCATTTCATATTCCAAGCATTCCTTTTACTTTAGAAACCTTTTTATTGATATTGCCTTATGCGGCCATCATGGCGGGTGTTGGTCTGATCGAAAGTTTGTTGACACTCAATATCATTGACGAGATCACTGAGACCAGAGGAAGAGGGAATAAAGAGGCCGTAGCCCAGGGGGCAGCGAATATCCTCTCGGGATTCTTTTCGGGAATGGGAGGTTGCGCCATGATTGGTCAGAGCCTGATCAATATATCGTCAGGAGCCAGAGCCCGGTTATCCGGAATTGTAGCGGCGATTATGCTATTGGTCTTTATTATGTTTGGCGCAAATTTGATTGAAAAGCTACCGATGGCAGCGCTTACCGGGTTGATGATCATGGTAGCGATCGGAACCTTCGAATGGGCTAGTTTGAGAACATTTAATAAGATGCCCAAGTCTGATATTTTTGTAATGGTGATGGTGACACTGGTCACTGCGGTATTACATAATCTTGCCCTGGCTGTAATCGTCGGCGTAATTATCGCTGCTTTAGTATTTGCCTGGGATAATGCGAAACGAATTCGTGCCAGAAAGCATATAGATAAAAACGGGGTCAAACACTATGAAATTTATGGCCCCTTGTTTTTTGGATCAGTAACTGTTTTCAATGAAAAATTTGATGTGCTCTATGATCCGGAAGAAGTGATAATTGATTTTGCCGAAAGCAGGGTGGTGGATATGTCAGCTATTGAAGCATTGAATAAATTGACGGAGCGATACCTGAAAGTTGGAAAAAAAGTTCATTTAAAACACCTAAGCAAGGACTGTATAAATCTGCTCAAAAATGCGGAGGATATTATTGATGTAAATGTAATGGAAGATCCTAAGTATAAATTGGTGGTGGATAAGGTTTAAAAAAAATAGACATTAGTCATTATGTATTAGGGACTCCCCAATGTCTAATGTCTAATGTCTATTTATTTTATATGAAATGAAAGCCAGGCCTTAAAAAATATGGGAGGGCCTCTTTTTCCTAATTCCGTCTTCCATGATCTGCAGAATTCCGGCTTTGCCGATTACCGCCACCTCTGAAATTTCCATTTCTTGAAGGATACGGAGATTTTGACCTTGGAGGTCTTTCCTCTTTTGGTGGAGATTTCTGCATGCTGTCACCTACAAAAGGATGCTCCGCTATTACAGGAATATTCTGCTTGATCAGTCTTTCAATATCCCGTAGGAAAGCCCTTTCTTCGAGATTACAAAAGGATAAAGCAATGCCACTGGCATTTGCTCTTCCAGTACGGCCGATCCGGTGAACATAGGTCTCCGGTACGTTTGGAAGGTCGTAATTGATCACCACTCCTAGTTCAGACACATCTATACCTCTTGCAGCAATGTCAGTAGCGACCAGGATTTTTAGCTCACTATTTTTAAAATCGTTTAAGGCTCTTTGCCGGGCATTTTGAGATTTATTGCCGTGAATAGCAGCTGATTTTATTTGCGACTGACCTAGCATTTTTACAATCTTATCACATCCGTGTTTTGTTCTCGAAAAGATAAGCGTAGATACCTCTTCATTGTTTTCTAAAACATGAAGTAATAACTTTGATTTATCTTTCTTTGAAACATAATACAGGGCCTGTTCTACCTTATCAGCAGTTGTCTGTTCAGGTCGTACCGTTACTTTTTCCGGATTGCCCAGTATCTGGTGGGATAGTTTTACAATATCAGGAGGCATAGTAGCAGAAAAGAAAAGCGACTGCCGCTTCTCTGGTAATTTTGCAACGATCTTTTTGATATCATGTATAAATCCCATGTCGAGCATATGATCCGCTTCATCAAGGACAGAGTATCTTACATCTTTTAGCGAAATAAAGCCCTGAGACATGAGATCCAGCAAACGTCCAGGAGTGGCTACAAGAATATCAATGCCCCGACGGAGCCGCTCTACCTGTTTTCCTTGTTTTACACCACCAAAAATAACAGTGCCTTTCAATCCAGTGTGTTGACCATATACCTTAAAGCTTTCGCCAATTTGTATGGCTAATTCTCTGGTAGGCGTCATAACGAGAACTTTGATTTTGCGAAAACCATCCTCTTGAGACCGGTCATTATATAGGTGCTGTAAAATTGGAATAGCAAAAGCTGCTGTCTTTCCAGTACCCGTCTGCGCGCAACCAAGCAAATCCTTACGTCGAAGCAGTATCGGGATGGATTGTTCCTGAATGGGTGTGGGTTCTGTATATCCTTCGGACTCAAGTGCGCGAAGAATAGGTTCTATAATTCCTAAATCTTTAAATGTCATAATATTTTTAATAAAAGGGAGCAAAGGTACGGGAATTTATCCCGATAAGGGTAAACATAAAAAGGACAAAAGGTTTTTCACCTGTTATCCTGATTTTTAATACTTTATAAGATTATTCCCTTGCAGGTTGGAATAGGATATAGTATCGGGATTTATTAAGCCTTAATCAATTTAACATTGACCGCATTCATACCTTTGGGTCCCATTTCCACTTCAAAAGTCACTTTATCATTCTCTGTAACGGGATCAGACAAATTATTCATATGTACAAATACACTCTCATTGGTCTCTACATCAATAATAAAGCCGTAACCTTTTTCACCATTGAAAAATTTGACAATACCATTTCGAGTGGTCTCCATTGGAGTATTATCTCTTGGCGGTACACCAAGCATGATATCTTCAGCTTTAATAACTTTTTTCTTTTTAGTTGGATCTGGAGGAGTAGAGGTGAGGTTGCCATCTTCATCGACATAAGAAATCATGTCTTCAAAAGATTTTGGACCAGCTTCTTCTTTTTCAACCTTGCGCTGTTCACGTCGTTCTAGTTTTTCTTTTACCTTTTTTAAACGTTTTTTTTCTTTTTCTTTTTTGTTATAAGAATCTTGCGATTTTGCCATAAATAGTTATTAATTTTTAAATGTTTTCTTCGTGATAATGAAAACTATTGGCAAACAAACCTGCAAAATGCTTACCTACAGCGGTCAAAGTCTAATAATAGTGCAAATTTAGTGAAAATTCCTCATGATGTCATGTTAAATTTTTGTTATAATTAAATCAGCTTGTAAAATATTTCATAATCCGATGTAGTGGCTGGACATCAAAAAACATTGCCCGCTGTAAAAACGTGGCTCACCGATCATCAATTTTTACGAAAATTAATGCTCAACGATCCACTTACCTTCCAATCATTACTTTCTCTGACCAGGAACCGCTTTTTGAACTTAGCGTAAATAAATATATTCCTGTAGGAGTCTGAAGCGCATCAAAATTTAGTTCATTAGCGGCATTGAGTGTTTTATTATCCCAGGTATATATGATTTTTCCTGATAAGTCAACTAATTGAGCATTGAAGGCAAGCGTTCCAGTCTGACAGCTGTTTTTAAATTTTATAATACCATCAGTAATTGGATTTTCAATGAGCTCAAAGCAATGGGTATTCTGAATTTGGTCAGGGCTTGAAAGTACCTCCGATACGATGCCTTTTAGGTATTGGAGCCCTGTCCCGTTGGTATAGAAAAGGTGGAAGACACCATCCGCATACACAAGGGATGGAAATTTTTGCGTTGAAGGGGCTTCAGTGATATTGGCTATGTTTGCAACCAGATCGGAACTACCGTTTTTAGACAAGGCAAACATAAGGTCTGTACTATTTACTCCAAACCCCGTTTCTTCCCACACGATACCAATAGTGTCCCTTGCTCCGGCAATATTGGCACTCCCTTGAAAAGAATTTACATTGGTTTGCGGCAATACTAATTCCAAGCCTTTTTCCATTGTTGATCCGTCAAGCGTACTAATATAAACTCTGCTTCCTCCACCGCCGCCGCTTTTCCAAATAGTGATCAAGCTATCCCCGGCTAGCGGAGCAATTTTAGGACCGGCAATAGGGCAGGCATTGAGCATCCAATCGGTAGCATCTACGTCCACAGCTGAGTCAAAATCATCCCCACTGTTTTCACTTTTGCAGACCCACATATCGCGGAGATTATTATCATTATTTCGAAAAATCAACCATATGTCATCTCCCCGGGTATAAATATCTGAAGGACAGCATTCACAGACATAATCACCTGCTGCCGCTGCACTGGCCACAACCGGAGGGCTAAAAGTCGCTCCTGCATCTGAAGAACGCATCATGATATATTGTCCCTGGGTTTCATTGGTATTTTCCAAAATCACAGACACTAGAGGGTTACCACTATCGTCAATAGCTATTGAAGAAAGCGTCGCCCATTTGCCCGGAGCCGGGTCGTAGACATTCACAGGGTTTTGGAAGGTTTCGCCACCATCAGATGATTTGATTATAAAGACTCCATTATCAAAGTTCTCGAAAACGATAAAAATTTGATTATCTTTTATGGCCATATCAATTCCTCCAAAGGAATATATATTCGGGCTGACGCTGCCTGTTGACAATTCAATGGGAGTGATAAAGGCATCATCGACCATCCGGGTAAATAATATCTTTGATCCATTGCCCCAGGTTAAGGCAGGTGATCCATTTTGGAGTATTCCAACCACAGGACTTTTATTGCCGGAGGTAATGGAAACGTCAATCGGAGCGGACCACTGCATACCGGTCTGCGCTTTGAGATTCGAGTAGGCAAAAAGAATCAGCGCGATAAACAAGAGAAATACTTTTTTCATATTAAAAGGAATTGCTAGTTAATTTCCTAAAGATAAAAAACACAAGGCGAAAATCCTAAACGGAATGTCATTAGTCATTTTGGTTCTTTAAACGATCTCCTATCCAAAAGGACTGGGGATCGCCTCATTCCTCTAGTTCATCCAACTCAATACCATAATCATATTGCAAATCTTCATGAAGCGAGACTACTGTTTTTCTGATTAATGCTATTTGTCGGCCATAGAGATTTTTGAGCATAGTGTTCCTTTTATAAGAAGGGGAGAAGTCCCTTAGTTTTGTACAAAAGTAAATCAAGAGCTCAACCTGTGTTTCTTTCTTTTGGGAATAGCGGATATACTTTTTAGTATTGTTTAGTATTTTCCGGACACTTTTTTTAATGAAGTAGTAGGTTTTTTTGTTTACTTCTTCAAATTGCTCGTCTATTTCGTTTCGGACCGTTTGGATATAAGCTTGCTCATTGTCCGCTTCAAACAAAAGGTAGGTCAATAGTTCTTTGTTTTCCTTTTTGAATTTTGACAACCGGAGGCAGTATTCCAGCAGTTCTTTTTTAGAACGATTGTTTAATTCTTCTTTGAGTTCTTTGACGGTAACTGCTTTCATGGGTGTAGATGAGTTTATTAAAATATAGATACTTCCAGTAATTCCAGATCTTTTGAAATATTGGTTATTTGATATTTTATATTAGGTGGAATAACATAAGCATCACCGATCTTTAAAAATTGTAGTGGATGGCCTTCAACCTGCAATTCCAGCTTACCGTGCATAATAAAAGTGAAAAGAATATCGCTATCATGGCTGACCCAGTGACTTGTCGGAATAGTGCCTGATGATCGCACTATCTGAACAGATGCAGCGCCGTTGGTCGCAAGATTGATTCCTGTTTCCCGGTACTCAAAACCTGCTATTCGCCAGGGTGACCAGACTGCCTCTTTTACTTTGTGATGACAAAATAATTGTCCATGAAATATACGATCCGGTCTAAATGCTAAAGTCGGTAATTCCATATCGTGATCTATGGTCGTCATATGTTCCGCTGGAACCCCAATCTCTATCACTTCCAGATTATCGGAGGATTCCAGTACCCGATGTCTGATCTCCGGAGGTTGGGTCACACAATCCCCGGCATGTAGTATAAATGGTGGCCCCTGATCTTCATAGACCAGTTTTACCCAGCCTTTATAACAGAATATCAATTGAAACCCGATCGTATGATAATGCACCATATCCGGTACCGGGCCACCATCGGGAATCCGAATATGCGAAGCGATGATACTGCCTCCGAGCCGATCAGGAATGAGATCGCGGTACAACATACCCGCTCTTCCGATTATCCACGGCTCGCTATCTTTTAATTGACGCACTTCGAATTTGTGCTGAGAAGGAGGAGTGTGGAGTCGAAAGGATTTGGGTAAAATTTTAAAAATAGTACCATTGGGAGCGATATGTTCGTTTTGGCCGTTTCCGAATGCTAGGGGATCATCAGTAAGTATATTGATGGTTGCGGGAGGGCACAAAGCATTTTTGTCTAAACGGACTTGGAGACCGTGGCCGTACATCACTGCCACTGCCGGATCATCTGCCGGGAAAATATTATGGAGTAGAAATCCTAGCGTAGAAAAAAAGGCGATATCACCAGGTAAATCGCTACTGGGTAGTAATACCTGCGCCTGGCTTTTTTCTGTAATTTGTTCCCTGGTTTTCATGAATCCAAAGATAGGATATAAGATTGAGGATTTTGAGATTGAGGATTGAGGATTAATCTAAAATCCTCAATCTGCAATCCAAAATCTCAAATACAAAATCATCACGCCATCACACTATCCAATGCTTCCCGCTGAGCAATAATTCTGTCTTCGTGCAAGTATTCGTTATAACTCAAGAGACTATCAATCATCCCCGCTGGTTTGATTTCGATAATTCGGTTAGCCACTGTGTGCATGATTTGATTATCATGAGAAGTAAAGATCATATTGCCTTTAAACTCATTCATGGCACTGTTAAGCGTCGTGATAGATTCCAAATCCAGGTGGTTGGTTGGTTCGTCAAGGAGTAAGAAATTTGGAAATTGAAGCATGATTTTCGAAAGCATACAACGAACTTTCTCCCCTCCGGATAAAACACTTGATTTTTTATAAACTTCTTCCCCAGAAAAAAGCATTCTGCCCAGAAATCCACGGATAAACTGCTCGTCTTTTTCTTCTGAATATTGTCGTAGCCAATTGACTAAATCCTGGTCATTTTTATTGGCAAAAAATGCTTGATTCTCGTTTGGCAAATACTCGGTGGTGATGGTTTGTCCGTATTCGATGGTTCCTGTATCTGCTTCTGCTTCACCGAACAAAATATCATAGAACATATTTATAGACGAAGAATCCCTGCAAAGTAATCCGATTTTTTCACCGGAGTTCATAGTGAAGTTGATATTTGAAAAAAGCATATGACCGTCCGGGGCCCGTTTGCTTAAATTCGTTACTTTTAAGATTTGATCTCCGGGCTCACGATCTACCTTGAAGTGAATAAATGGATACTTCCTGCTGGAAGGCTGAATCTCATTGAGGTCGATTTTTGCCAATGCCTTTTTACGACTGGTCGCTTGTTTTGACTTGGAGGCGTTGGCACTGAATCGTGCGATAAAGGCTAGTAATTCCTGACGCTTCTGATCGTCCTTTTTGTTCTTATTAGCGAGTTGGCGAGCCATCAGCTGGCTAGTTTCATACCAGAACGTATAATTACCAGAGGTTATACGGATTTGGCTGTAATCAATATCGACGATATGCGTACAGACCATATCCAGAAAATACCGGTCATGGGAAACGACGATTACCGTATTTTTAAAATCCGCTAAAAAATCAGATAGCCAGGTAGCAGTCAATGCATCCAGGTCGTTGGTAGGCTCATCGAGTATTAAAATATCCGGTTCGCCAAAGAGCGCCTGTGCCAATAAAACCTTTACTTTTTCAGAACCACTCAAATCCTTCATTTGCTTTTGGTGCAAATCTTCCTTGATGCCCATATTAGAAAGCAATTCGGCAGCATCATTCTCTGCATTCCATCCGCCCATCTCGCCAAAGGTGTTTTCCAAATTGGCGGCACGTAATCCATCAGCTTCAGTGGCGTCAGGATCCATATAGATCGTATTTTTTTCGATCATGATGTCGTACATTTCTTTATGACCCATGATAACGGCATTCACTACGATCTCTTCTTCATATTCGAAGTGATTTTGCTTAAGCACGGCCATACGATTGCCGGGCTCCAGGTTTACCGTTCCACGATTAGCTTCGAGATCTCCTGCCAGAATTTTAACAAAAGTCGATTTTCCTGCTCCATTTGCGCCGATAACTCCGTAGCAATTTCCTCGGGTAAATTTTAGGTTTACCTCATCAAATAACACTCTTTTGCCGTATTGTAATCCTATATTAGTCGTACTTAACATCTAGTCGTTTTTATAATATTAAAAATACTTCCGGTCAAAGAAGCCCAAAAAGACCGCAAAGGTACGTATATTATGTGATTTACTGAAGGATTTTTACACCTATCCTATGGCGATTGCAAGATTCACTTGAACTCCTTGAATGTGGTGATCGCTTCGCTTGTGATTGGGCTATGCCCATGTGATCGACCTATGGTCTTGTGGAATCGCTCCGAAGCGACCTCACAAGACCGTAGGTCGATCACCACATCACAAGCGAAGCGATCACCTTTTAGAAGTTGAGCTTTTCTTGCGATTGCCATGTGCCTACCCATTTTTCTAATACCTCCCTTTCGGTGCAGCTAATATTGATCATAAAAACGCCATCGCTGCCTTGAAGGCTATTCCATCGCCAGTTCCATTCGTGGGGCGTCTGGTTGGTGGCGTTTTCATACCACCAGGCGGTGTATAATTTGTCGACACCTTTTGTCAAAATGGCTGTGTAAACAGATTTCTCCGCTATCTTTTCTATATGCACTTCCGAAAAGGTATAAGCACTTCCCTGCCAACAAAAACGGGGGTCATGGCTACCTTGAAAGAATCGAACGGGAGGTTTGATGTAAATTAATGCTTCCTCATTTTGAAGTTTTAAAACGCCATTTGGTGTAATTAATTTTTTAAAACCATCAAGATGGATATTTTGTATGGCAAGAGTATTTTCAATGGGTTCTTTTAAAAATTGGATGCCATTAAAAATTTGTAGCGCCAATAATAATGCAAATATTGACTTTGCAAGGATGGA
>JBLHJZ010000113.1:0-10151 GCA_047619515.1 Saprospiraceae bacterium
GGATCAGGAAAAAAGAGCGCAAGGTCATTTACCTTTTTCAGCCCTACCTGACCCTGATAATCGATAACCTTAAGATTTCCCCGGATACCACCGTAGAAGTTATAATAGCTGGAATTTTTTACTTCCAATTTTTCTCTGGAGACAATAAAAGGGTTGTAATCACTCAAGTTTTTAAAACTATTTTTATAAAGACTTCCTTCAGCACCGGCATAGACAGATAATTTATTACCGACGACATTGACCGCGGCTTCCGCATCCGGGAAAACTTTAAACTTGTCTTCATTGGCCGTTATATTAGCACCGATTTTCACCTTGAAAGCATCTCCGTGAAAAGTGAAACTTGGCATTAGGTAAAAGTTGTTGAGCTTGTTTTTTTCCGTTTGATCATTATAGTTGGTGAAATCAGTAGTTATACCAAGGGTCAATTCGTGTTGCTCATTAAACCATTTGGTAACGCCTAGCTTAATATCAAGATTGGTCTCCACAGATGCAAAATTATCATCAAGGCGGTATATGTCAAAACCAGCAAAATAATTAATATCGCCTTCAGTTCGTGCGCCATTAAAAATCTTCGCACCAATAGTAAAGGTGTTAAATTCCTGCTTGATTTGCTCCCGGACAACCGTTGTTTGCTCGTCATGGTCATAGCCGTAGAAATGTACCTGATCAATATTATACCCTACATTTCCGGATACTGCAAAGCCTTGATCATTATAATAGGTGCCATCGACGCCTATATCGGTCATCGAAAAACGCTGATTTTCAAGATCCTTAAAGTTAGCGGAATGATGCAAGGCATTGAATCCTATCTCATATACCTTAGGATCGGCAGTATGATAAGACAGCTCGCCATAAGGGGAAGAAGGAATACCATATCCCAATTTAAGGAACCCTTTGTAAATTGGTGGTACCGCATCTTTTCTCATCGCAATCGGACGAATTTTCGGTGGCAAATATTCCACATTCAGGGTCTTGCTTGGAATGGAATAAAGCAGTTTCCGCGAAGTGGAATCCAGTGCAGGCAATTCCGGAGCAATAACTAATTTAGTAGATTCTTCCAGCGCCGCTTCAAAATCCTTGATGATTTCCACTTCCTCAGAAGGCAAATCCGGCTGTGCATAAGCAACCACGGCTACAAACAAAAAGAAAACTATGCTACTTATATTTTTGATGCTCTTAATCATTTTTTTTATTTTTTATCAACCCCCCAAATCTATTTCTCGTTTTTTAAAATCCTAAATCCTAAATCCTAATTCCCCTCATCATCAATAAACTCCATATTATCACCCTCTGGCTTGGCAATCAAACTATTATTAGAAGATTGGGCTTTTAATTGTTTAAGTTTTGCCTTAGCGATATTGACTAATTCCTGATCTTCATCATAATTTTCGATGAGTCCTTCCAGTGCAGCCTGTGCATTAAATAAATCCCCTTTTTCAGCTAAGATATCCGCCAATAAAATTACACTCTTTGCAATCCAGTAATTATAGCCTGCACTTTCTCTATTGGCATTCAGGCAAAGCTGCTGTGCTACGTCAAGATCCCTTTGTACATAATATATATAAGCTACGAGGAATCTGGCTTCTGCGGTCTGCTCATCGTTACTCATACGGATAACCTCATTGAAAGCGGAAAGTGCTTTATCGTAGTTTTTAGTATCCGTATTTAGTTTACCGATATAGAAATAAGCAGTAGCTTTTTGGGCATCGTCAGCAGCGGGATTTTTACTAACTTTCTCCGCCATCGCAATGACCGCCTGGGCATTATTGATTCGGTAAGCACTACGCATAGCACCCAACTGTGCTTCAAATCTGATTTCACTATCCGGAGCTGCAGACTCCAATTGCGAATATAGGGTATAAGCTTTTTGGAAATCCAGTTCAAAGTTATAAGCGATCAATGCTGCTTTTCTCAATGCTTTTGCATAGTAGCTTCCCGGGCCTTTATTTGCTACAAACTCATAATCTTTTAGCGCTTCGCTATATCTCTTTAGTACACTATAAGATTCTGCACGGTGGTAATAAGCTAATAAGCTATTTGCGGTATTGGGATATTTACCGAGATAATTGGTGAAAGCGGAAATAGCTTTGTCATAATTCCCATTTTCGTATTGAGACTCTGCCGACTTAAAGTTAATTTTTTCTTTTTCATCAGAGTTTACCTTATATCCAGGGATGGTTTCCAGAAAGGAAAAATACTCATCTGGTTTACCAAGATCATCGACATAAATCTCTTCCAGGGCAGTAAGCGCTGCTTCCGCTTCTTTAGGACTGGGATTATGAGAAAATACCTGCTTATAGTAATCAATGGCTGTGGAAACTGATCCCTGATTATAACTAATCAATCCAAGTTTAATTAATGCTTCATTATACAACTCAGAGTTTCTGTGCTCCCGGAGTAACCTTTTCAAAGCAGTACTGGACTGATCATTCTGTCCTATTTCCTGATAAGTATTTCCGAGTTGGAGGAGCGCATTATCGGCATATACGGAATTGGGGTAGTCATCAGCGATGCTTTCCAGGGCTATAATTTTATCAGTAGTATTGCCACGTAAGCCTTCGATAATTGCTTTTTGATATAAGGCGTAAACATAACCGGAGTACTTGTTTTTAATGGCATCATCATAATAGCGAACAGCTTGGTCATATTGGTTTCTTTTGAACAGACAATCACCGGCCCTTAAGGTAGCATCACCGAGGATGTTTTTGGTAATGTAATCGTTATTGATAAACATGCTATTCTGGCGAATACCTGCAATCGCTTCCTGAAAATATCCAAGTGCACCGCTATAATTTTTTTGCTTGAGATAATTATATCCCATAGTATAATTAGCGGTATTGAGCGACGATTCGTCGGGGAGGTTGCTAATGGTCTTAGCGAGGGTAGTAAATTTATTTAGTTCCTGCGCACTTTTATTATATTTTTCTTGCTGATTGGCGATGTCCCCTAACCAATAATAGCACAGCGCTTTGGTTCGGCTGTCTACCGGATTTTCCAGTGATTTTTGGAAATAAGATTGAGCAGCAGCAGGATTTCCGTCTTTCAGTAATTGTAATCCACGGAAATAAGTGACTTTCTGATAAGTTTCCCGCATCTTAGGAGTCTTATTTGGAATCTTATCCAGGATCGCTATTGCGGATTCATAATCACGGGTATTCAGAAAAATATTACTCAACATCGTTTGTGATTCCGAATAATATTTCGAATCGGGTTGAATACTTTGCAGCGCGGGAACAGCCTCCAGGTCATAATTGAGTTCGTAAGAAAGTTTGCCATAATTGAAAGCAGATTCTTCCTTGATGGAACGATCAAAATCCATACGACTGGCCACTTTAAAAGCATTTCTGGCTTTTTGTTTGTCGCCGTTTTTGATCTGACAATCTGCTAAACTATACATGGCATTTTGGCCTATCGCACTATTTACATTATTCAATTTTTCGAAATTGACCGCAGCCTTTTCACAATCACCGGTTTCTTTTTGGGTAAAACCTAGCTGGAAATATTCTTCTACCCGAATGTTATTAGAATTGTCAACATAATATTCCAAATGAGGTAGCGCACGGTTATAATCTCCTTTTTCAAAATAAGCCTGACCAACCAGTTGATTGATCTCTGCCTTATTTTTTAGCCTGGAATTCTGCGCTTTCTTTGCTCCGTAATCAATCACCTCGTCATATAATCCCTGGGCAAAATAAATCTGCGTAATATAATAAGGGACATAAACTTTATATTTATTGGATGCCTGTACCCGTTCAAAGCTTTTTATGGCTTCTGGGTATTTATTTTCATAAAACTGGGTGATACCATAATAGTAGTTAGTCGGGAAGTAATATTCATTATTTACATCTTTTATCTCCCGGAATGCACCAGCAGCAGCGCTAAAATTCTTTTTATAAAAATGGCAATATCCGAGCTTGAACTTAACCTCAGACCGTTGATCTTTGGTCAGGTCATAGGTGTCGATACTGGAAAAAAGTTCAACGGCTTTTTCATAGTTCCGGTCATTATAGTAATAGTTGGCCATTTCGATAATTGCCTCATTGGCGAGGGGATCAGGATCATACTTTCTGGCAAAGTCCAAAACCAGGTTTTCTCCTTCTGAGAGATCCAGACGAACGGCACTCTTGGCATAGAATAATTCTGCCTTCATCTTCAATAACTCGGATTCGGGTTCATTGCTGGGTTGCAATAGATTCATGGTGATCATAAATTCATGCTGTGCTTTGCCGACAAGCCCTTTATCGTAAAACTCTTTTCCACGTTTGAAAGCCTGGTTGGCTTCGGTAAAGACGGTGGTTTTCTGGGCTATTGCTGATAAGGAAAGCAAAGCAATGATGAGGGTACAAACTAATTTTTGAATTTTCATCTTTTTTGAATTGGTGTTTCTAATAGTAGGGTATACGTTCCCTAAATTTATCTTTCGGTAATGAGGATTTGAGTTTAAAAAGCTCATAACCAATGTTATATATCCGGCTTGTGCAACTCCTTATAATCGTTTATACAATAATAAAGCACAAACAGACTCAAACCGCTATTTATTGCGACGAATTTATAAAAAAAATAAGACAATCCCCTTGTAATTTGCAAGTCTCAATTATCATTTATTACACAATCCCGAATCGGTGAGCAATTTTTATGATAAATGACGCCATCGAACTTCTCTTACCTCATCCGAACAAGTCCTTTAACCTGTTTTTAACTTCCAAAGGTATTTCGTCGGGCTCGATCCAGGTATGTGAGTGGCCTAAATACTGCATGCCGAGGTATTCAGCAGATCTTTCAAACGGTTTCCAAAACTCAGGATATTCTTCTTCTCCAGAGCTACAACAGATTACTTTCATGTTTTTACCGCGAAGCTGGCGACCGAGATCTTTTTTGATTTTTAAAAGATCAGTAAAGCGATCCAGAAAGGTTTTCATTTGGGCACTCATCGAGTACCAATATACCGGCGTGGCAAAAACTAAGGTATCAAAAGTAATAATTTTCTCCATTAGCGGAAAGAAATCGTCACTACTATTGCTATGGTCGTAAGTATAATAACCGATATTGAAATCATTCAGATCGAAGATGGGCGCACTGGATATTTGGGAAACATACTTACAAATCATCTTTGTATTCCCATCTCCTCTTGCACTTCCATTAATTAATACGGAGGTATTAGCCATAATATATAAGGGTAAAAGTAGGCTTTTTTTATATTAGGAATAAATATAATAGAAAAAAGTGAGTGGAGCATCAAACTTTAGTACGTGCAGGCAAACTTAGGCCAATCTATTTTATAGGGAACAAAAATGCGGTATATCCTTTGCAATTCTCCTTTCCTCAGCGGGTATAAAAATTTCACCGCTGAGAAAAGAAGGAACGCTGAGTATTGTAAAACCGAAAGGTAATTATTAAAATGTAAGCCATTTTTTAAGCAAATACCTTATTTCTCAAAAGCCAATATCGTCTTTTCAATGATATCGCAACAGTCGTTGATCTGCTCTTCCGTCATCACGAGGGGAGGAGCAAAGCGAATGATATTACCATGCGTAGGTTTCGCCAATAGGCCATTATCTCTAAGTGCTACACAGATATTCCAGCCAGTTTTACTTTCTTCCGTATCATTGATCACGATGGCATTGAGCAAACCTTTACCACGGACGAGGATGACGAGATCAGATTTGTCTACTAATTGCTGCATCCGTGCCCTAAAAATAATCCCTAGCCGTTCCGCATTTTCAGCCAGTTTTTCATCCTTTACCACTTCCAGGGCAGCCTGGGCCACGGCACAGGCCAGCGGATTGCCACCAAAGGTAGAGCCATGCTCGCCCGGTTTGATCACCATCATCACTTCATCATCTGCCAATACCGCTGATACCGGAAATACGCCTCCGGAAACCGCTTTGCCAAGGATCAGGATATCGGCCCGCACCTCAGGTTTGTTTTCGCAAGTGGATTCACAATTACAATTACCACAAGTTGCCAGTAATTTTCCGGTTCGGGCAATACCGGTCTGCACCTCATCAGCCATAAATAAAGTATTATGTGCTTTACAAAGGTGATAAGCTTCTGGCAGATAATGCGCATCCGGAACGACAACACCCGCTTCTCCCTGGATGGGTTCAACGATAAAACCAGCTACATTCGGGTCTTCCAGTTCTCGTTTCAGCGCTTCCAGGTCATTATAAGGAATGATCACAAAACCCGGCATATAAGGGCCAAAGCCTTTGGTACTGAGCGGATCGACGGAAGCAGATATAATACTCATGGTACGTCCATGGAAATTACCGGAAGCAAAAATGATCTTCGCCTGATTCGCTGGCGTTCCTTTCACGTCATAAGCCCATTTCCTACAAAGCTTTATAGCAGTTTCTACGGCTTCTACGCCGGAGTTCATAAGTAGCACCTTATCGTAGCCAAAATATTCGGTGATATATTTTTCGAAAGGACCGAGCATATCGTTATAAAAAGCGCGGCTGGTGAGGGTCAGCGTTTCCGCCTGCTCCTTGAGCGCATTAATAATCTTCGGATGGCAATGCCCCTGATTAACGGCAGAATAAGCAGAAAGGAAATCGTAATAGCGTTTGCCTTCGACATCCCAAACATACACCCCCTCTCCACGGGCAAGAACGACGGGTAGCGGATGATAATTATGGGCACCATAACGATCTTCCAATTGCATCAATTCCTTTGAGGATAAGGTACTTTGTTCTATCATCACTTTTTAGTTTTATTTGGTATACGAAAATTAAAGACAACGGTTACTTTGCATGATATTCCTTAAAGGAAAGAATCTACATCCTCTAACTCCAGGTTAAACGCATCAGCCACTCCTTTATATACCACTTTTCCATTAATTACATTCAGTCCAAGTTTTAAGGGTCGATCGTCCTTACACGCTTTTTTCCAGCCTTTATCTGCTAGCTGGATCGCATATGGTAGCGTCGCATTAGTCAATGCGATAGTAGAAGTATAGGGAACGGCACCGGGCATATTGGCCACACAATAGTGAACGACGCCATCAATGACAAAAGTTGGTTTCGCATGTGTAGTCGGTTTGCAAGTCTCTATACAACCACCCTGATCAACCGCCACGTCAACTAACACTGTACCCGGACGCATAGTTTTGAGCATATCGCGGGTAATAAGGTTAGGTGCTTTTGCACCAGGAATAAGCACTGCGCCGATGATAAGGTCTGATCGTTCAACCAACTTCCTAATGATCATTTCATTGGAATGAATTGTTTCCACATTCGCAGGCATGATATCCGCCAGGTAGCGAAGTCTGTTCAAACTAAGATCTAAAATTTTTACACTGGCGCCCATACCTGCGGCCATTTTTGCAGCTTGTGTACCGACGACACCTCCGCCCAGAATCAATACTTTTGCGGGTTGTACACCGGGTACGCCTCCCAACAAAATCCCTAAACCACCCATCGGTTTTTCCAAATATTTTGCCCCTTCCTGCGTAGCCATCCGGCCAGCGATTTCAGACATAGGTACTAATAATGGCAGACTACGGTCAGGCATTTCTACCGTTTCATAGGCCAAACAAATTGCCTTGCTTTTGATCATCGCCAGTGTCAATGGTTTGTAGGAAGCAAAGTGGAAGTAGGTAAATAATAATTGGTTTTCCTTGATCAGGCTATATTCCTGTCTAATCGGCTCCTTAACCTTCAGGATCATTTCTGCCTTCTTATAGATCTCTTCAATTGTCTTTAAGGTCTTTGCACCTGCTTCGGTGTAGTCAGTATCCTGAAAACCACTCCCTTCCCCAGCAGTGGCCTGGATGTAGACAGTGTGGCCTCTTTTCGTTAATTCTAATGCTCCCGCAGGCGTCAAAGCCACACGATTTTCGTTGTTTTTTATTTCTTTTGGAACGCCAATAATCATTTCAAAATGAGTTTTAGATGGTTTGGTATTATTCGTTTTCTAATAGATTCATTCGTGTTGAATTAATCGGACGCAAAGATAGGTTTTTTGGGACGATAGCATTCTATAATAAAGGAGGGATTTATGAAAAATATTGGGGATTCTTATTTTGGCCTTGGAGTATGGAAAGCCTGCCTTGACGAATAGTTATCGTTTATATATATATCTTGTGCCTTTGTACGCTCTCTAAGTTAATTCATAGGGAGAGTAGATCATTTTCGCCTCCACAGAACGTGTCCTTAGGAACCGGAGGGCAGGGGTTCTCTTTTTATCCTACTACAAAAAAAAAGATGCTCTACGAGCTTTGCTTCCGGGATAAAAAATAATGACAAACATCAAATAAACAAACTCACCTCCGGTTTTCCCAAAATTCCCTTTTCAACCGCCGTATCAAATAATCGTTGTACCGCCGCTTTTCCCTTCTCTCCCAAATCCTCCGTATACTCATTTACATACAAACCAATATGAGCAAACATGACCTTTGGATTCATCTCCTGGGCATGTTGAGAGACATAAGCCAAGGTCTGATCTGGATTTTGCCGGGCAAAGGCAACACTTCGTCTCAATACCCGATCTACTTTTTGCTGGATATCCAATGGCAATGATCGTTTGATTACAATCCCTCCCAAGGGAATAGGTACCTTAAAAGTATTTTCCCAATATTCACCGAGGTCGATGATTTTTACCAAGCCTTTGTCCTGATAGGTAAAACGATTTTCATGGATAATGAGTCCTGCATCTACCGTTCCATCCAAAACCGCCTTTTCAATATCAGAGAAAAGAAAGGCCGTTTTATCCGTCGATTTGGGGAAAGCAAGGCTGAGCAGGAAGTTTGCGGTGGTATATTTTCCCGGAATGGCAATTTTTGCATGATTAATTTCCTCTTCGGATAAGAGCCGTTTTGCAATCAATAAAGGACCGCAATTATTACCCAATGCACTACCACTGTTTAAAAGGGCATAATCCGCTAAAACATAGGCGTAGGCATGATAACTAAGCTTTGTAATGGCTAGTTCATTATTAAAAGCCCGCTGATTGAGCTCCTCTACATCACCCAATATGACCTCAAATTCGAGGCCTTCCGTATCCACTTTTCCATGGATCATTCCATCAAAAATAAAAGTATCATTAGGACAAGGTGAAAACCCAAGAGATAATTTCATTAATATTGCAGGTTATTTGGAAGTTGTCAAGTTTTCAGGTGGCCAAGTGGTCAAGAAACTTGACTCCTTGACCACTTGACTTCTTGACCACTTTGTTAATAAAAACGGTTTGCTAAAATCTAATCATATGCTCGACATCAAAGGATTACAAATAATCTACGAAGATAACCATTTGATCGCTGTCAACAAAGCGCCAAGGATGTTGGTGCAAGGCGATGAAACCGGGGATGTTCCCCTTTCGGAGTATGTCAAACAATATATCAAACTCCGGTATAAAAAACCCGGAGATGTTTTTCTCGGTACCATCCATCGTTTGGATCGACCCGTGAGTGGGGTAGTAATCTTTGCACGGACTACCAAAGCCCTCACTCGTATGAATAAACTATTTCAGGAGCGAAAAGTTGAGAAAACTTATTGGGCAGTAGTAGCAGAACGCCCAGAGCCGATCAATGGAACGCTCACCGATTATATTTTAAAAGATAGAGAAAAAAATATTGCCAAGGCTTATGATAAACTTGGCAATCGAACTAAAGCAGCAAAAGAAAGTGAATTGAGTTACGAATTGATAAAAGCGATCGGTAGCATCCACTTATTGAAAGTAACGCCTAAAACCGGACGGCCACATCAGATCAGAGTCCAATTGGCAAAAATCGGCTGCCCGATCTGGGGGGATGTGAAATACGGATTCAATAAACCCAATCAGGATAGTTCCATTCATTTGCATTGTAAAAAATTGGCTTTTATACATCCGATAAAACTAGAGCGTATTGAAATAGAAGCAAATCCACCGGCTACACAATTGTGGAATGAGTTGGATATGGAAAGGTGATCTGAGGTGAGGGGTGAGGAGTAAGGGCTGAAGAATTTGGATTTGATATTTAGTATTAAGGAATTAGGATTAATCCTCAATACTAATTCCTAATTCTCAAAAATCCCTTCCCGATATTTTACCTCCGAAAGATACAAGCCCTGTGGATACGCCTGCTTTATAAATTTATTCGGTTGGTGTAAAGCAAGACTCCGTTCCAGCTCCTCCAAAGGAACTTTCTTCTGCCCCACATCCAACAGTCTGCC
>JBLHJZ010000114.1:0-10147 GCA_047619515.1 Saprospiraceae bacterium
GATAGGTAAGCAAAAAAAAATTACATTTAAAGCAGCAAGTCAAAAGACATAATGACATCAAGAGCAAAAAAATATTTAGGGTTTAATGACCGGCGGCTGATGCTGATCGGAATACCGATTGTGAGTTATATCATATCGGCATTGATGTTTGCAAATAACTTTGAAGAGGATATTTTTTATAATATTTCTAAAGGCAGTCTGATCGGATTGGTATACGTGTCTGTGTATTGGGTGGTGTTTCGGGAGCTTTTTATTTTTTTTAGGAAAAAATATCCGGAGTTAAAGGAGTCCGTGACCCGTATTGTTTTCCAGGTAATAGCGATACTGATTCTCTATTTTTTGATAAAGGTTTTACTTGATTTTGCCTTGCACAACTTCATGCATGCTTTTTTGAATATTGAACATCCTAAAGGGCCAGCGACGGTAATCGCTTCTTTGACGGTGTCTTTCTTCGTGATCAGTATTTATGAAACTATCTTTTTCTATACACAGCTCCAGACGTCTATCACTGAAAAGGAACAACTGGAAAGAGAGAATATTAAATCCCAGTTGGAAGGTTTGAAAAATCAGGTTAATCCCCATTTTCTTTTTAATAGTTTGAATACACTTACCTACCTTATCCCAGAGGATCCTGATCGTGCTGTTAGTTTTGTACAACAACTCTCGAAAGTATACCGGTATATTTTGGAAATCAAGGATGAAAAACTGATCCCTCTGTCAGAAGAGTTAAAATTTTTGGAGGCTTATATTTTTTTATTGAAAGAACGCTTTGGTGAAAATTTTCAGATAGTAGTAAATATTCCTGAAGAGTTTTTGACCTATAAAGTGGCGCCCTTATCTTTACAGCTTCTATTAGAGAATGCCATCAAACATAACATCATTTCGACCCTGAAACCACTAAAAATTGAGGTCTTCGTGGAAAAAGGAAAACTAATCGTGCGGAATAACCTGCAGAAAAAAAACCAGGTAATGAACTCCACGAATGCTGGGCTTCAAAATATCAAAAACAGGTATAGTTTTTTTTCTAATCAAAAAGTGGAAGTATTGAGCACTGCTGAATATTTTATAGTGATGCTGCCTTTGTTAAAAATAGCTAAAAAGATAGAAGTGTCTTAAACAAGAATTGTCACCAACATGCTCTAAATAAAGAGAAACCAATGATTAATAAAGCTGAAGAGCCAATGCTATGAAAATACTCATTATTGAAGATGAAACGCCAGCAGCCAAACGCCTCCGAAATCTCGTCGTCGAATACTGCCCGGAGGCCACTATCCTGGATGTAGTCGATAGCGTGGAAGGAGCTACTCATTGGTTGAATACCTTCGAAAAACCGGATTTGATCTTTATGGATATTCAACTCTCCGACGGCCTGAGCTTTGATATTTTCAATCAGACGGAAGTGGTGTCTCCTGTGATTTTTACCACTGCCTATGATCAATATGCACTCAAAGCTTTCAAAGTAAATGCTGTGGATTACCTGCTCAAGCCCATTGACCCAAAAGAGCTGGAAAGTGCTTTAATAAAGTTTAAAAACCTACACCAACAATCCCAGGTATACGACCGGACAGCTATTCAGAACCTTATCTCGTCTATCACTCAAAAAGAATACAAAGAAAGATTTTTAGTAAAAATCGGACAGCAACTCAATTATGTACATACCAAAGAGGTTGCCTATTTTTATTCAGATGAAGGGCTTGTCTATGCTTTGACTTCCAGTAATCGCCGTCACGTACTTGACTATACCTTAGAGCAACTAAACGAAGTACTTGATCCCAGAAATTTTTTCCGTATCAACCGAAAGATCATCATTCATGTTGACGCTATCCACAAAATTCATACTTATTTTAATAGCAGGCTGAAATTGGAGCTGCTTCCGCGCACGGATCTCGAAGCGATTGTTAGTCGGGAGCGGGTGGGGGATTTTAAGGACTGGCTGGATAATTAAAGACCTCCTTCGTCGGTAGTGATAGACCTTCCTTCGGTCGGTAGTGATAGACCTCCTGCGGTCGGTAGTGATAGTTTTGACTGACGTCAAAAAGTGATAGTGCCTCCTGCGTCGGCAAGTAGCGTAACTTTAATTGTCTGGAATATCATACTTTACCTGTGCTTTTTTCTGTATAGATACAATCACTACTGCTTCATTTTTGCAGACTCCTACTTTCGACCAACGGGAGAACTATCACTGCCTGACGAGATGCAATCAAGTCAGGCCTATCACTTTGCGACGCAGGAGCAACTATACCTTCCACCAAAGGTGGACTATCACTTTTTGGCCTCAGCCAAAACTATCTCTCTCATAGCTTCAACAAACCGATCCAGATCCTTAGTCACCGTATATACATTAGGCGTAACCCGAATCCCGTGTAAGTTTTCCCAATTAATACCTACTACATGTATATGGTATTTTGACTGTAAAATATTAGCGACATCAACGGATTCCATTCCATCTATCGAGCAAAGGCAAATGGCACCTGAAAAGGCATCAGATTTTGGGGTATGAATTTTTATTTGTGGAAGATCGGCTAATTTTTCTGTCCAGTAATTTTTGAGGTGGAACAATCTTTTTTGTTTTCGCTCCGCACCAATAAGATGATGGAAGTCAACCGCCTGGCCAATCGCCTGTTCTATTGCACCGGAGCGGGTACCAAGATTTTCGAACTTGCGGATATTATCCTCTTCGGGATCGGGAGCGCCGAACAAGGGGTATAGGTTTTTGATCTTTTCTTTTTTTACGTAGAGCATACCGCTGCCGAAAGGGGCGCAAAGCCATTTGTGTAAACTGGTGCCAAAGTAATCGCAGCCTAGATCCGGTATGTTATAATCAATATGTGCAAAAGTATGGGCGGCATCCAGTAATACTTCGATTCCCTGATCGTGGGCTTCCTGAATAATCTCCTTTGCCGGTAATAACTGTCCACACCAATTAATCATATGCGTCAAATGCAATATCTTGGTTTTGGGGGTAAAAGCATTTTTAAAAGTATCCACAATCGCTGCTTTGTCTTCTATCGGGTAGTCGAAATTCAACCATTTCAAAACGATGCCCTCTCTGTGTGCCCGTTGTTTCCAGGCATTGATCATATTGGGGTAATCTTGTTTGGAGAGGATGACTTCATCTCCAGCTTTCAGGCGTAAGCCGAAAATGACGGTCTCTAAAGCTTCACTTGAGTTTCTATTGATGGCAATTTCCTCAGGAGAGCAACCTGCTAAATCTGCCAATTTTACACGGATAGCATCTCGTCCTCTGTCCAGAACCCTCCACATATAATAGGAAGGGGATTCGTTACTCAGTTTATTATAGCGTTCGACAGCATCCTGCACTACTTTTGGTTGTGGACTTACGCCGCCATTATTGAGATTGAGAAGAGATGGAGAAACGGTATAAGCCATTTTGATCTGGTACCAAAATTCTTCATTGCTTGCACATTCGTCGAGGGAGAGGTGAGCAACACTTTCAAAAGCTCTTTCAAGATTATTAGCCAGTGCCGGTGTCAATAAAGAACCGGCGGTAACCGTACCGGCCAGTGTCCCTAATTTCGATAAAAAATTTCTTCTGTTAAAGCTCATGGTTAAGGTTGAAAGGTCTTTAAAAAGCCAAATACCTTGGCTAAGTATTTTTTAAGTGGTGCTAAAATACTAAGTGAAATTGAGCTTTGTCTCCTTTTTTAATGGACTTGTCGAATTTAACTTAATAAAAAGTGAGGTTTTGGTCTGTCTAACATAAATTTATGAAAAAATCAGCCGACTTTGTAAAAAAAAAATCCCGATGACAAAACCATCGGGAAAGAAAATGTGAGTTGTTTTGTCCGATTTTGTCTGTTCCTTAAGGAACAGGCAGATCGGATTTTTCTTATTGTCGCTTTAAGGTAGTTAATTCTCGGGATACCGTTTTTGTTTTCGGCATACAAGGTTAATATTCTTTTTTGAGAAAAAGGACTATCAGGCGGTTTTTATGCTCCAATTGCCCTGTGTTTTTTATAGGTATTAGTATAAAGAAGAAGCCTGCCTTGCAATCGCAAAGCAGGCTTCTTTCGTTTTTAGGGACAGTTATTGATCACTTTTTATTAAGGTAATCTTCTTATTTTTCAACATAAAGCCTAGTTGCCTTATTGCTTTTATGTGTAGTATTGATTGCTACAGTATCGGCAGTGAAATTTTCAGGGAAGAAACCTTCCTCAATTATTTGAGCGCTGCTGTGGTTATTAAGGATATTTAAATTTTCCAAACGGCCGGAGTTATTGATAGTATTATAGTTCTCAATCACCCCTACGGTTACTAAACTGCCAAGGTTGATAAAGGTATTTTTATTATCCAAAACGCCTTCGTTGAACAGCCGGTGTTTATTAGTAAAAATTCTTTTATTCTCACAGTTGCCCTTATTGATCCATTCACCGAAGTTCATAATATTTCCTTCGTTGACAATATTTCCTGTACCGCAATTTTTCACTATTCCATAGTTCTGGAAAATCCCGTTTTGCTGGATAAAGAGTTCTGCCTCGATATGGATTTCTCCATCATTTTTCAAAGTGAAATTAACTTTCAGGTTCTTTGAAATATTTGGATATTGAGCAGCTCCGCTCATTTTAGGAATATGAGCATGAATTCCAATCGAAGGGATTCCCTTTGTCCAGTTAGCAGTTTCAGTCCAGATATTACTGTTTTTTCCTGTCCAGGTAGTTTGATTTGACATAATTAACCATTTTTATATTCAAGGGACTGACCCAAATATTAAGACCACTTCAGCGGGCATCAGGTATTAACGAGCAAAAATGATGCTAATGTACACAGTAAATCAATGAGTGCTCACCTATTTGCTGCTTTTAGCTTTTGGCTTCCCTTTATCGCGTTCTAAAACACGCACGAGGGAAGCCAACTGCTAATAGCCAATAGCTTGAATCAAGTTTCCGGCAATATGTCACGCACTTGAAATCAATACATGGTTTGGATAATAGGAATGAAAAGGGATAGTTTAGAGAAATATGAGTTTGATTTCATAACTTGCTGCTAAGATAGTGGATAGGGTCTTAGATTTTAGGACTTTGGTAGAACCCGGCAAAAGTATTTATAACCGCTATGATTTATAGTATATTTCAAAACAAAAAAACCAATGTTTCAATCCTTTACGATCATCCTGACTATCGCAGCACTATTTAGTTATATCAACCACAAGGTTTTTAAACTGCCCAATACGATTGGCCTGATGATCATGTCTTTAGTATTGGCAGGCTTCGCAATCGGCAGTAAAAATATAAATCAGGATTTGTATGAATTCTTTTGTCAGGTGGTAGTGGATATTGATTTTTCAAATTTTTTGTTTAATGTACTCCTTAGTTTTTTGCTTTTTGCCGGAGCGATGCATATCAATATTCAAAAATTAAAAAAAGAGAAAGTTTCCGTCTTTATTTTTGCGACCACAGGCGTACTGATTTCCACTTTTATAGTGGGCGGCCTATTATATGGCCTTTGCAGCCTAATAGGTGTTCCGATAGCATTTATTCATTGCCTGTTATTTGGAGCACTGATTTCTCCGACAGATCCTATCGCTGTACTTAGTATCCTAAAAGCAGCGAAAGTCAGTGAAAGTTTGGAATTGAAAATAGAGGGGGAGTCTTTGTTTAACGATGGGATCGGGGTAGTGGTGTTTACCAGTCTTTTGGCGATCTCTGAATCTATGGAAGGGGAGTTCCACTTTAGTGAAATTGGTAACCTGTTTTTAGAAGAAGCAGTAGGCGGAGTAGTCTTTGGGCTTATCCTTGGTTATCTTGGATACCGCATTCTAAAAACAATCGAAGATGATCCGAAGATATGTGTTATGATCACGCTGGCAGTGTGTATGGGTGGCTATTCGCTGGCTACGATTATACATACTTCGGGACCATTGGCAATGGTGGTAGCAGGTTTGTATATTGGTAATAAAATTTCGTTTGATCATTTTAATGAGAAGTCCAGAGAAGCTATTTATTTGTTTTGGGATATGCTGGACGAAATTCTTAATGCCGTATTATTTGTATTGATGGGCTTGGTTATTCATACGCTGACTTTTAATACCGCTTTTTTTGGTCTAGGTATGGCCTCGATTGTGATTGTGCTGATTGCCCGGATTGTGTCCGTTGGCATTCCATTTTCTTTAATCAATTTCAAGAAACATACTACCCTGAAAACGACGGCTATTTTGTCCTGGGGTGGCTTGAGGGGGGGTATTTCGGTAGCACTTGCCTTGTCTTTGGATGAAACCTTATCCAGAGATCTTATTATTTTTATCACTTATTTTGTGGTCGTTTTTTCTATTATTGTGCAAGGACTGACGATTGGGAAACTGGTTCGAATACTGAAATTTCACTAATGGATTGTAGCAATAGCTAAGGCATAGTTTTTAGTGTTCTATCCCTAATCGTCTTGGCCGGGACAGATGAAGCGGCTATAACCGTATATCCAATGCAACTTTCAACTATTATTTATGTTAAATATAGTAGTATATTTAGGGTAGGTTTAAACAATATTATCAAGAAATAAATCAATACAATTATGGAAAATCCTGTAAAATTATTCTCTTCGGATCAAATTCTTGAGGTGGAATTTTTGATCACTAAACTGGAAGACCAAAATATTGAAAGTTATATGGTCAACAAACAAGATTCTGCCTATGTTGGGCTTTTTGGCACAGTAGAATTATTTGTCGATGCCCCAGACCTTGAACGAGCGCAGGCAATCATGAAAGAAGTGCAATAGTAGGAATGAATTAATATTAAAAATTGTAAAATGCAACCTGAGAAGACCTATCAAATGAAAGAACTTTTCGAAATAATGCCTCAAAAGGGTAAAGTCGAATGGATCGGAATCCGTCGTGTAAAGAGAGGGGAAGTTGAAAACATAATGGAGGTAAAGGTACTTGTTGAAAGTGGTCTGGAAGGGGATCATTACAGTGGCAAGAGCGGAAATCGTCAGGTCACGTTGATTCAGTCAGAACATATTGCTACTGTTTCTTCCATTATGAAAAAAGAAGTAGATCCTGTTTTATTGCGACGTAATATAGTAGTCAGTGGAATTAATCTTTTGGCCTTTAAAGACAAGCAATTTTCCATTGGAGAGGAGGTTGTTTTTGAAGTTACCGGTTTATGTCACCCCTGTTCCCGGATGGAAACCAATCTCGGCGCTGGCGGATATAATGCCATGAGAGGTCATGGAGGGATCACGACAAGAGTTATTAATGGAGGAATTATTAAAATTGGAGACGAGGTTGAATTCAGAAGTGAGGAGTGAGGAGTGAAAGGTGAGCCCTCACCCCTCACCTGTCTCTTTTTATTTTTTTAAGTTTAAAAAAAATGAGCATGGGGTTTTTAGATCAATTTAGAAAAACAAGAGATTCGGATATCCATGAAGATTGGAAAGTCATAGAATCCGAAACACAACTCCAGGCTGCGATCGAGGAGTCATTCGAGAAGCCGGTTGTGCTTTTTAAACATAGCGTCAGTTGTGGCATTAGCGGCGGGGTTAAATATGGATTGGAAAAGGATTGGGATTTTACAGCAGATGACCTGTCTTTTTACTATTTAGACTTATTGAGCTTCCGTCCGATTTCTAATAAAATCGCTAATGATTTAGGTGTAATGCACCAGTCTCCCCAGGTGGTTTTGTTGAAAAATGGAAAAGCTGTTTTTAATGCTTCTCATCATGCGATTAGTGTAAGTGCACTGAGAAACTACGTTTAGGAGGTTAATAGGTGCCATTCCAAATTTTTTCTTTGACGCAGAGGGACGCTGATTTATATAATTTTTTATTTCGATTAGCGCCTTTGGTGCTAATAAAAACATAATTTTATCATAATAATCAGCGTCCTTCAGCGTCGAAAAATAAATAATCAATCATTTCGAATATTCGGGATGACTACTATTAGCTCTCCTTAACCTTCCTTAACTCCTTCCTATGAAGTCCCAAAAAGTAACATTCACAAATGTCAACGGATATAAGCTTTCTGCAAGACTGGAACTACCTGCAGATCAGCATCCTCATACTTATGCGCTATTTGCACATGTTTTCACAGGGAATAAAAGTCTCATTGCCACCCGCCATATCAGCAGAGCATTGACCCTGGATGGTATAGCAGTACTACGCTTTGATTTTACAGGACTGGGAGAGAGCGAAGGAGACTTTGCAGATACTAACTTTACTTCTAATGTAGAAGACCTTATGGCTGCTGCCCAATTTTTGGAAGAGCACTACCAGGCACCAAAGATTATGATCGGGCATTCCCTTGGAGGGGCTGCGGCTATTTTTGCAGCTTCCAGGCTTCCATCTATTCAGGCAATTGCGACGATTGGAACCCCTTCCGAACCAGAACATGTCAGCCATCTTTTAGAAGATAGTCTGGAGCATATTGAAACCATGGGCGTGGCTAAAGTCTCGGTAGGAGGAAGGATGTTTACGATCAAAAAACAATTCCTGGATGATATTCGAAGTAAGAATATGTTCAAGATTTTAAAAGAACTGCGTAAACCTATTCTTATCCTTCATTCTCCGCAGGATAGCGTCGTGGGGATTGAGAATGCCGCAAAAATATACCATGCTTCCCATCATCCAAAAAGCTTTGTAACCCTGGATGGTGCAGATCATATGTTGTCCAATAAAGTCGATGCCGTTTATGCCGGGAGCCTGATTGCTTCCTGGGTCATGCGTTATCTGGACTTACCTAAAAAGGAGGTTTTAAAGACAGATCGACAGGTGGTCGCCAGACTTGGAGAAGTTGGTTTTACGACAGAGATCATGGCTGGCAATCACGGGTTGTTAGCTGATGAATCCGAGGACGTTAATGGCGATGATTTTGGCCCTTCTCCTTACCAGTTATTATCAGCAGCTCTGGGAGCCTGTACGGTGATGACTTTGCAGATGTATGCCCGGCGAAAAAAATGGGACTTAAAGGAAGTAAAAGTACACCTTGATCACGGGAAACGATACGTGGATGACTGTATGAGTTGTGAAACGAAAGAAAGTAAAATAGATCATATTGAGCGAATAATAGAATTGGAGGGGAATTTGACGGATGAACAAAAACAACGCTTGCTGGAAATCGCGAATCGATGTCCGGTTCACCGTACATTGGAGCGGGAAGTGCGTATCCAAACTAAATTAAAGGATTCATGAAATCATCTTTCAACGTAGGAATTGTTCAGGAAGGGCCGGTATACCTCGACCTCAAAGCCAGTATGGAAAAAATGACGGATATCATTGCCGATGCGGGAGCGGAAAAAACAGACCTATTGGTTTTTGGGGAAAGTTGGTTGAGTGGTTATCCTGCCTGGCTGGATCACTGCGTAGGGTATGCGATCTGGGATCATGAGCCAACGAAAACAGTCTTTTCGAGAATGTATCAAAATAGCATTACCATTCCCGGTCCAGAAACAAAGAAACTCTGCAAACTGGCGAAGCAGCATAAAATGATCATCGTCAGCGGGGTCAATGAAGTCGTACACCAAGGGCCGGGTAATCGGACGATTTATAATGCAATGATCATTATCAATGAAAAAGGGCAGCTCATTAATCACCGGCGAAAACTCATGCCTACTTATACAGAGAAATTACTTTACGGACTTGGGGACGCGAAAGGATTGGAAGCAGTAGACACTTCGATAGGCCGAATTGGTGGATTAATCTGCTGGGAGCACTGGATGCCACTGACCCGTCAGGCGATGCATAACTCGGGGGAGCATATCCATATTGCGCTATGGCCAAGGGTACACGAAATGTTGCAAATAGCCAGTAGAGCCTATGCCTTTGAAGGGCGCTGCTTTGTCATCGCCGTCGGACAAGTCATGTACGGTAAAGATTTCCCATCGGAGTTGGAATTACCGGAACATATTGTCAATCATCCAGGAGGTGTTATCCTCAACGGCGGGAGTTCTATCATCGGACCGGATGGCCATTTTTTGCTGGAACCCCAGTATGATCTGGACGGTACTTTCTATTGCGAAATGAATGTGATGGATTCGGTATTGAAAGAAAGTATGACCATGGATGTTTCCGGGCACTATCAAAGGCCTGATGTTTTTGATTTTAAAGTCAAAATTAAGGAGTAGGTGACCTGCTAGGGTTCATCATTCGGGGTTGTGTAATAACTTACATACTGACAGGACTAAAAAGATTTACATGATTT
>JBLHJZ010000115.1:0-10139 GCA_047619515.1 Saprospiraceae bacterium
CCTATCTTCGCCCCATGCGATATTTCCTAAAACTATCCTACCGGGGCAGCAAATACCATGGCTGGCAAATACAGCCGGAATCTCCCAGTATACAACAAAAAATCGTAGACGGGCTATCAATTATTCTTAGAACACCGATCGAAATCACAGGTTGTGGCCGAACGGATACGGGCGTACATGCCCGGGATTATGTTGCTCATTTTGATTATGGCGGCAGTTTTCCCAGTGACTTTTTAAAACGGATCAATAAGTGTCTTCCGGAGGATATTGCCATTGTTACCCTCTCACCAGTCTCTTCTGACGCTCATGCCCGTTTTGATGCTAAGCACCGGGCCTATGAGTACCATGTTGTTTTTTCAAAAACACCCTTTGATATTGACACGGCGTATCACTTTCCTTTTTTGAAAGATTTGGATCTTGAAAAATTGCAGGCAGCGGCAGCTTTGCTTTTAGAGTATAAGGATTTTTTTCCTTTTTGTAAGACAAATACCCAGGTAAAAACGATGCGTTGTGAGCTATTTCGGTCGGAATGGGAAGTCGACGAAGAGAACGGGAAAATGATTTTTCATATCGCTGCCAATCGTTTCCTTAGGGGAATGGTCAGACTAATCGTCGGGATGTGTTTGAATGTAGCGACCGGGAAGATTACTTTAGCGTCTGTAAAAAATGCCATGGAAACCCAGACCCGTTTGCCAAAAAGTCTTAGTGTCCCGCCACATGGATTGTACCTGGTGGATATTCGGTATCCGTATGCCTTTTGAAAGGAACCGCCGGTGTAGTAAAAACATTAACCGCATAGAAGCAGAGAAACGCAGAGGGAGTTAGTTAGTTAATTCAAGTTGTGGGTATCTTCGACTTTAAAAAGTCCACAGTCAGCAGTTGGCAGTCAGATTCTGCTGGAAATAATGACCAGCACTTAAATTTTAGCAGGATCTGACTGCGCACTGCCAACTGAAAGACTGCCAACTTCAACAGTTCGCAACTTAAGTTAGCTACCAAAACTTCCAGGACTTTTTAGCTATTGACTGCGTTATTTTACTTCCTTTTTCCAATCGTAAAAAATAATTAGCTTTTGCACCGAAGCGCTCCGGGTCTTCATTCGGAGTATTAAAATCCAAGACCATAGGCCTGCCGGCATGGCTCTGCATAAAATTATCCATCAGATATTCATAAGCACCAAGCGTCTTACCTTTTGGGCTAGTTGCCGTGACTAATTGCATCACCCTACCCTGCCCATAAATAAAAAATGCGGCACTCAAAAGATGCTTATCCAGGTCTGTTACCCCAAAAGTAGCCCCCCAGCCACGATGTAATGCATTATACATAATCCGTTGATAAGTATGGAAGGACATTTCATTCTCTATGGTAGCAGGACTGTTGTCTTTAAAAAGCTGGGCAATCTTTTCAGGTTTCACATTGGAGGAAGGCAGCATTTGCTTTCGATCCGGACTTTTACGTTGACTCCTCAAAGAGGGAGCATATTTATCAACAATCGTTTCGTAAGCGTCCAACAACACTAGTTGATAGTTCTTGAGCTGAGTTACCTCATAGTCCGAATCTTCCGCAAGCTGAATACCTTCATTGAGTTGGAGTAGCACATCCGAATACTGTCCAGGGATAGCCTCTAAAAAAGCCATCGTCCGCTTTTGAGATAAGAGATGGATCGAATAAATTCCTGCCTCTCTAAGTAATTTCGGCTGTTCTAGCAACTCCTGTTTTTCAGTAATAAACAGTGGCATCACAGACTCATAATCTCCTTCGACCAGTCCATCCCATTCTTTAGCCACCGTATCGAGGTACCATTTATAGCCAAATATATTACCGTTGGTAGCATAGTGGACGCAGCTATTCCATTTCGTTTTATCAATTTCCTTATGAGGGATGAGTTGTATATTCATCGGGCGGTATAGTTTAGTATAAAAAAAGAATAACAAAAGGAGCGTAATAAAAGTTTAGCGCCCCGTCATCTGATAACTTCGAGTTACCTGATGACTTTACCTCGGGTTGCTTCAAGTTACCAGGTAACAGGTAAGCTACTCTCCAAAGCCCACTTTAATGCCCACATAAAAGTTCCGGGGCAATCCGGGGTAGTAATATCTGGGGGCACTTCCCCCAAAACTACCCGCGTTGATCAGAACCATCGAAGCATATTTTTCATTAAACAAATTATTGATCCCTGCGAAAAAATCAAAATGCCACTTTTTTTCAATAGTAAATTTAGAACCAAGTTTAAGATTCACCAATTGATAAGCCTCCGAGTAAATAGAATTGTCATCCCGCATAGGCATGGCGTCGACGAAGCGATAGATGATATTGCCATACCATTTATTACTGGCCCATTTGATTCCTGTATTCAACAAATGTGGAGCAGTGCCAGTCAGTTGGTTGCCAGAATGATCCTCATCCTCATCAATAAATTCTTTGAAGGTATAGTCAGCATACGTGTAATTGAGGAAAGGAACCAGATAATTGGATTTGAAATGAATGTTATAATTCAAGGCTACTTCTATTCCGTTATGGCTGGTCTTGCCAGCATTAATCCCAATATACTCATCGAAATCAGTACGTTGTGCAACGAGTAAATCTTTGATTTGCATACTGTAAAAAGAGATCGCATAATCAAAATCCCCCTTAATAGAGCCGCGGATTCCGAGTTCGTAATTCCAACCCTGTTCGGGCAATATATCTGGATTTATCCGTCCATTAGCCGAAAAGGATTCTTCAAGAGTAGGAGGAGAAAAACCATGTGACACCGTGGCGGATAAAGATAAATCGTTGTCCCATAAAAAGAACTCGCTTAACCTTAAACCAATATTAATAAATGGAGACCAGGTAGAGGGAAAAGCCCTGTAACTTCCCTGATTCCCAATTCGTCGATAATAATCTGAAAAATTATATCGGGTAAAGTTTCTATTAATCCCGAGCGTGATGGAAGTATTAAAATCTATATCAGCTTCTATTTGAGCGAATATATTAGTATAGTATCTTTTTTCATTATTATCACTATTTATATCCTCTCTGGATCCTTGACCATTAGTGTCATAAGTCTGCCAATTATAATCTTCATCGAATAGCTCTGCTCCAAGATGAAATTCAAAATTTGAAAGAAAATTATAGCCGTCACTATTTTGATAAATCCATTCTGTTCTTGCCCCGATGATCATACTATTCTCTCTGAGTATATTGAAAGGTCGCGTCTCATAAGAATTTCGAAACGTGCCATGAATGCTGCTGACCTGGCTAAAATGATTTCCAATAGAAGCCTTATAGGATAGACCAACAAAAGCCTTTTTGGTTGTTTCAGCTCCTCTGGCACGTGCCCAGATAAAAGCAGCATTTTGCGGATTGTCGACATAATCGGTACTGTCCAATGAACTGGGAATCCTTGAATTCAGGTAAGTATAATTGATCAACATACTTATTTCTTCGGTCTCACTGATTTGAAATTTTCCAAAACCAGACGCTGCTTGACGAGTATACTCACTGTTTTGCCGATATCCTTCACTATGCGTGTTGTTAAGATTAACATTGATTAAGCTTTTGTTATAATTAGCTCTGGAAATATTCAAAGTTTGCCGACCAAGACCATAAGAGCCTCCTGTGCTTTTTAGCGAAATAGTGTTTCCATTTTTATAAATATTATCAGGTAACTGAAGGCTAATCATCCCCCCCAGGCCAGCACCATAAATACTGGAAGCCGGGCCTTTATAAACAGTAACCGCATCAACCATACTAAGGTCAATGTCTTCTATCACGGTCTCCCCTGATCCGTTTGTCAAAGGGATGCCATCCAGAAAGGCTTTTATTTTTGCAGTTCCGAAAAGATTGCGATTTCCGATACCTCGTATGGTAATCCTGTTTGTGTTTAAAGCACCGGAATGCATCAAAACACCGGGGATAGTATTTAGAACAGGTGCGATACTAGTCTCATTATTTTGTTGAATATCTTGTTTGTATAAATAGGCGATCGCCGGATGTATTTTATGTGCTGGTCTGGAGCTTACCCCATCGACAGAAACGATCGCTTCTGATAAAAATAGGCCTGGGTTTAATTGAATATTTAAAAAGGAGCTGTCAATTTTAACTTTCAGCTCAGTATAGCCCGTATAGGTTATTATCAAAACAGAATCAAAAGTGACCAGCTCAAAAAAACCGTCATAATCGGAAATCGTCCCTTGTTTGGTGTTTGGCGAAAAGATATTTGCACCAATCAATTGCTCTCCACTTTTTGCATCCTCTATTCTTCCTGACACTTTGGTCTGCCCGCTAGAATTTAGACTATTAAAAAAAATAAAGAGAAGCAATAAAAAAAGTCTGAACTTCATAGCCGTTAAGGATTAGTTTTTTTAAAGATACAAAATATTGGAGACAAGGTAGAAAAGATGAAAAGGGTGGAAAGGTAGGAATTCAACGCAGTGAATCTCTGAACTTCTCAGTGGGCTCTGTGTCTAATGAGAAAGACACAGAGCCAATGATTTTTTAAACAGTCGCCGCCTCATAAAGCGGAAAATTCGCCATAAAAGCATTGATCTCTTTTCGGGTTTGATTGATCAGGTTTTCATTGTCAATATCGTTGATGATAGCATCGATCCAATCTACTACTTTCAGGCAGTCTGCCTGTTTGAAGCCTCTGGACGTAATCGCTGCAGTACCGATACGAATACCAGAAGTGACAAAAGGAGATTGTGTATCAAATGGAACCATGTTTTTATTGATGGTAATGTCTGCTCTGACGAGTGTATTTTCAGCTTGTTTCCCAGTGACATTTTTAGAACGAAGATCAATGAGCATAAGATGGTTGTCCGTTCCTCCACTAATCAATTTATACCCTTTTTCAACAAAGGCATTTGCCATAGCAGTGGCATTACGTATTACCTGCTCTCCGTAGTAGCGGAACTCCGGTTGCAAAGCTTCTCCAAAAGCAATAGCCTTGGCTGCGATCACATGCTCAAGCGGGCCTCCCTGCATTCCCGGGAATACACCACTATTCAAAACCGCCGACATTTTGATTGCGTTACCTTTTTTGGTAGTCCGCCCCCAGGGATTATCAAAATCCTGGCCCATCATAATAATTCCGCCCCTTGGTCCACGCAAAGTTTTATGGGTAGTGGAAGTCACAATATGGCAATCCTTCATGGGATTATTCAGTAGTCCGGCAGCAATCAATCCGGCAGGATGGGCAATATCTGCTAAGAGTAAAGCACCCACCTGATCTGCGATCGCTCTGAATCGTTTGTAATCCCATTCTCTGGAATAGGCACTGGCTCCACAGATGATGAGTTTAGGTTTGACTTCAAGTGCTTTGGCTTCGACTTTGTCCATGTCGATCATCCCGGTCTCTTCTTCCACGCCATAGAAATGAGGCTCGTAAACTTTCCCGGAGAAGTTGACCGGAGATCCGTGAGATAAGTGTCCACCATGTGAGAGGTCAAAACCAAGAATTTTATCGCCAGCTTGTAAAACGGCAAGAAATACAGCAGCATTCGCTTGTGCACCGGAATGAGGTTGTACATTACCATAGGCCGCTCCAAATAATTCTTTTAACCGATCGATAGCCAGTTGTTCGATTTTGTCAACGACTTCGCAGCCGCCATAATATCTTTTGCCAGGATAACCTTCAGCATATTTATTAGTAAGACAGCTCCCCATTGCATCTATTACCTGTTGGCTGGTAAAGTTCTCAGAGGCAATTAGTTCAATACCGTTTTGTTGGCGTTCTAATTCTTCCTGAATTAAAGCATTCACTACAGAATCTTGCATCATAATGTTAATATTTGAAAAATTTTAATATTTGGCAAAATTTTCGCCGTATGTATTGAAAATCAACTAGTTTATAATTTAAAGAAATTTATAACCTGTTTTATTTTCAAATAACTAATAGCCTGCCAGTTTGATTAGGAGCGGGGCAAAGTTACAATTTGATATTATAATTTTTATTTTAATACACCCAAAATTTAATGAAGATTCTCTAAAATGAATATTTAAAGGTCGTAAAACTAAATTTTACTACTAAAGATTAGTGAGGTCAATGTTCTTACAACTGAAAAACTTTATTAAATTTGAGAAGAGATAACCGTATATGAGAAACAGCAGTCACTTATTACTGATTTTGCTTTATTTGTTTTTTTCATCTGAAGGGAATGCAAAAACAGATAAATATCGGGTTATGTGGAGAGACGACCCCTCTACGACCATGGTGATCGGATGGAACCAAATCAGCGGAGCCGCCGTGGAAGTACATTATGATATCCGTGATTATGGTAAAGATGTATTAGCCTACCAGTTTTCAGAAATACCTTCTGCCACAAATAACGCTAAAGGGATGAACAATTATTTCGTTCGTCTTCGCCATCTGACGCCGTCCACCCTTTACCATTTTGTAATCAAAGATAGTGAAGGTTGTAGTGAACGGATGTCTTTTCAAACTGCACCGGATAATCCCGATGAAAGGCTGTCTATCATAGCTGGCGGAGATTCCCGGAACTATAGAGAAGCCCGCCAGAAAGCAAATAGTCTGGTTGCTAAACTCCGGCCACATTGCGTGATGTTCGGTGGTGATATGACCGGAGGAGATAATGCTACGCAATGGAATGCCTGGTTTGATGATTGGCAAAGAACAATCTCTGAAGATGGTCGGCTCACTCCCGTAATAATAACACGTGGTAATCATGAATATTCCAATAAAACCTTGACCGATCTTTTTGATGTCGCGCCGCCCGAAGCTTATTATGCGTTATCTCTTGGCGGCAATCTACTTCGAATTTATACGCTTAATTCCCTGATCCCATCTGGCGGCAATCAAAAAATATGGCTGGAAAATGATCTTCAACAATCCCAGGATTATATTTGGAAAGCAGCCCAGTATCACTATGCCATCCGGCCTCATACCGCTAAGAAATCGGAAAGGAATAATCAGTTGAGAGACTGGGCGACTTTATTTGAAAAATACCAGGTAAACCTTGCGGTCGAGTCAGATGCGCACTGTGTAAAATGGACCTATCCTATCCGTCCGTCAAGAGAGAATGGCAGCGATGAAGGGTTTATCAGGGATGATGAACGAGGAACGGTCTATGTGGGAGAGGGCTGTTGGGGCGCACCACTCCGCAAGAATAATGACGATAAAAGCTGGACACGGAATAGCGGGAGTTTCAACCAATTTAAATGGATATTTGTAGATCGGGATCGAATAGAGATCAGAACGGTAAAAACAGATAAAGCAGATGAGGTAAGCGCTCTTGAGCCCTGGGATATTTTTGCAATTCCTTCAGGGCTGGATCTTTGGCAACCTCTGAACGGCGATGTCGTGGTGATCGAAAAACAACAAGAGATGCTTGCAAATTACGCTTATGCAAAATTTGTCGCCAAAACGCCCGAAGTTAAAACGTCCGAAGCCAAAACGCCCAAAGCTAAAAATTTGATAATTATGAATTTTGAGGTGGTGCAAAACCAGGAGGGCGTGGTCGTACAATGGAACACGGAAAATGAATTGGATGTCCATAAAACTTTTGAAATCCAGCGAAGTAATGATGCTGTTCATTTTGAAACGATTGCGACCATAAATAGTAAAGGTACCGGCAATCATAATTATGATTTTTTTGAGATTCAAAAAGCAGGATTTTCAAAAAACATATCTTATCGACTTAGTGAAAATATATCCGAGGATAGTTATAGGATTTACGGAGCCAAAACCATAGAAAATGGCTACTACGCATCTCTCCAGAAAATGAACAAACTAATCCCTGAATCCGGGAATGGTATGATTCGGGCAAAATATGTGGTAGTACGAAAAGCAGATGTTGCGATCCGATTAGTAGATATAAAAGAGAAAGTAATCGCAAAAAGTGATTATAAAAACCTGGACTCTGGAAATTATTTACAGTCTATTGATATGAAAAAATTCCCCCAGGGGCAATATCTGCTGACTATCCAGGTGGACGAAGAAGTAATTCAGAAGTACCTTGTAGTGAAATAGGCACGGATGTCATGAAGTTATAAGGTCATAAAATCAAAGGCGCTTTAATTTTGCAGCATGCAAAACTAAAGCGCCCCTATCCTTTCACTTCTCACCCCTCACCTCTGATACTAGTATCTATAATACTCCGGCTTAAACGGTCCTTCCACTTTCACACCGATATACTCCGCCTGGTCAGGTCTTAGCTCTTCCAGTTCGACACCGATTTTTGCAAGGTGAAGACGGGCAACCTGCTCATCCAAATGCTTAGGAAGCATATACACTTTGTTTTCGTATTTGTCGGTATTTTGATTTTCCCAAAGCTCCAATTGTGCTAAGCACTGATTGGTAAATGAGTTGGACATTACAAATGATGGGTGACCCGTTCCGCAACCTAAGTTTACCAAACGACCTTCAGCCAATATAATGACATCACTTCCATCAATGGTATATTTGTCAACCTGTGGTTTGATTTCAACCTTGGTATTTCCATAAGCGCCATTCAACCAGGTCATATCGATCTCATTATCGAAGTGCCCAATATTACAAACCACTGCTTTGTCCTTCATCAATCTAAAGTGATTTTCTGTAAGGATATCTTTATTACCGGTAGCCGTAACAATGATGTTGCCTTCTGGTGCAGCATGCTCCATTTTCTTTACTTCAAAACCATCCATAGCTGCCTGCAAAGCACAAATCGGATCAATCTCCGTCACGATTACCCGACATCCTGCACCTTTCAATGAAGCAGCAGAACCTTTTCCAACATCGCCATAACCAGCTACAACAGCCACTTTACCCGCAAGCATCAAATCAGTAGCACGACGAATCGCATCTACCAAAGATTCTTTACAACCGTATTTGTTATCAAACTTAGACTTAGTGACAGAATCGTTGATGTTGATGGCAGGAAGCGCGAGGGTTCCTTTAGCCATTCTTTCATATAACCGGTGAACACCAGTTGTCGTTTCTTCACTAAGACCTTTAATTTCTGCTACTAATTCCGGGAAATCATCTAAAACCATATTGGTCAAATCACCTCCGTCATCCAGGATCATGTTAAGCGGTTTTCCATCTTCAAATGCATGAAGTGTCTGCTCAATACACCAGCTGAATTCTTCCTCAGTCATTCCCTTCCAGGCATACACCGGAATACCAGCAGCAGCAATAGCAGCAGCAGCATGATCCTGCGTAGAGAAGATATTACAGGAAGACCAGGTAACTTCGGCGCCCATTTCGATCAGGGTTTCGATTAGCACTGCTGTTTGGATAGTCATGTGCAAACAACCTGCAATTCGGGCTCCTTTCAAAGGTTTGGATTCGCCATATTGTTCTCTAAGAGCCATTAGTCCGGGCATTTCTGCCTCTGCCAATTCCATCTCTTTTCTTCCCCATTCTGCCAGGGAAAGGTCTTTAACTTTGTACTTTAAACTGGGTTTTACAGTATTCATATAAAGGGTTTTTAATTTAAATTTATCAAATCGAGTGCAAAAGTACGATTTTATTACCTTTTTATCAATGTTTTTGTTATAAACTCTAGGGCTATTGCAAGAATGGCTTGGACTCTTTGAATTACAGGCTAGTGATCGTTTCACCTGTGATTGGGCTACGCTCATGTGATCAACCTACGGTCTTGTGATCGACCTACGGTCTTGTGATTGGGCTACGCCCTTGTGATCGATCGACCTACGGTCTTGTGAGGTCGCTTCGGAGCGATTCCACAAGACCGTAGGTCGATCACCACCTCACAAGCGAAGCGATCACCTTCTGAATTTGATAGTAATATTGAGGACGTGCTTCGTTTCCTGAAGGTTCCAAAAGCGGACTCATTTTTCATCCCAAGTTTGAACAGCCTACCCCAAGGGTCTCGATCTTTTTATGTTATGCCCAATAGTAGGAAATGCGATAGCGCCAAGTTCGAATAATCAAAAACCAACAATCAACTTATTTCAATACTTTCTAACAAATTAAATTTGTTTCATCCTAAACGACATTTGAATACAAAAAATAAATGAATTGACCCATTTGTATTTGTATTTATATTTAATAAATAAAAATGTATTATTGTCAAATTGTGCCCCTTTTGATAGAATATGTCCTTTACCTTTATAAAACATTATTCACCCATAAGCTGAAACCATGCGCTCATGAAAAGATTTATCCTCTTCACTCAATATAAAATCACTTC
>JBLHJZ010000116.1:0-10131 GCA_047619515.1 Saprospiraceae bacterium
CTTTTTGTCCCATTTGGACAGGTTCTTAAATCCTAATTCCAACATCTCTCCTATCTCCGGGGTTTATAACGAGCCTTATCCAGTATTGTTTGTGATTCTTTGATCGCAATCAGGTCGTCCAAGGTGGTCAGGGGGTTTTGTTTCATATAACTTTTTACTATCTGCCAGCCCATCCAGTTAGCAGATCTTCCCGGAGCCTCCGGAGGCATTTGGGAAGTGCCGAATGGACTGTAATCCACCAATTTTCTAATATCTCTCATATTTGAAGAGTACAAAAGATCATCCACCAGAAAATAAGACCAAAGCTCCGCCTCATTGTTTTCACACCAGACAGTCTGTACAGCGGTATAAGCCAATTTAATGCTATCCGGTGTATTCGGTATAAACTGATCCAACAAATAAAGTACCTTCCCATTAGTGATCATCTTGTCAATCAGTCGTTCTCCCTTTGCATCTCCGACAATATCCGTTGCTATAGCTTCCATAGATTTGGCTACGAGATGTTCCTTGTTCATTGTCCTTTTGATATAATTCGGAAAAAAACCAGGGTCGTAGTAAGGATAATCCGCTCCAAGGAAAAAATCCCAACCAATACCCAGTATTTCATCATCTAAGGTAAAGTTACCAATAGTATATTCTGAAAAGAAGGAAATCACCTCCGGCACTTTTTTATTAGGAAAATAGTATTTATAAAAACGAAAAGCACTTTCCAGTTCCTTTTCTATGTCCACCGGATCATTATAAACTACCATGCAGGTGTCATAAAGCTTTTGGATACCGGGACTGATAAGAAATTGTTTCATTATAGTAGTGTCCTGGAGAATGGGTAGGATTTTTGGAAAAAATATATCTGGCAAAAATACCGGATATTTGGCGACCAGGGCATCCATATCTCTCTTGATAAGATTGGTGTCAATGGTCATCAGGTCTTTTTCAAAACGTTTTATTTTGACCTTTACTTCTATATGAGAAACATCGGGAATATTTTTACCTTTGTCGGAGTTACAAGCACACAGCCAAAGAGACAACAATATGCCGATTAAAAAGCTCGTTTTTACAGTTCTGTTTTTGAAGAATACCATTTAGCTATTTATGTTTTTTAAAAATCGAACCACGAAATTACTATTATATACGTTAATGGGATATCAGCATTTGAAATAATTAATAAGCAGTAGTATTTATCCGTATTGACATTCGAACTTTTGGGCCGCAAAGCAGTCAAGAAGTTCATTTATCCTCTAAAACGTAACTTTTGTTTAGAAAAAACGAAAGAGCACTAAAAGAAATTACAAATCAAAAAACTATTATAAGATGAAAAAAATTGTTGTTCTTGGGGCCTTTTTCACTTTTTTATGTACGATGCTATTTGGACAAAGTGAATTTCGTTTTGGGATACAATTTAGCCCGACCCTTACGTGGATAAACTCTGCCGATAAAATAATTAATAGCAACGGTTCTGCATTCGGTGGCCCAAAATTGGGTATGGTAGGCGAAAAGTACTTCCAGGAGAATTATGCCATTACTTTTGGGCTGGGATTCGCATTCAATCAGGGAGGGGTGCTTTTGCACGACTATGGTGGCGATTTGTGGAAAAATTCTACGTTGAGTAATTCTATATACCACGAACTACCTGACGGCGTAAATCTCAGATATTCGCTCCAATATGTTGAAATTCCTTTAGGATTAAAAATGAAAACTCAGGAGTTTGGATATATCCGCTACTTCGCAGAAATACCAATATTTACCTTGGGTATATTGACACAGGCACAAGGCGCGATCGAAGGAACTGACATGAATACTGATAAAGAGAATATCCGTGAAGATGTCAATCTATTCTCCCTTTCCTGGGGGATCGGTGCAGGTATTGAGTACAGTGTAGGCCCTAATACTTCAATCATCGGAGGTATTTATTATCAAAATTATTTTACTGATATTTCCAAAAACGACGGGCTTCGCAGAGGTCCGGGCGATGGACCTGAAGCTCCTCCAACCAACAAAGAAGATTCGAAGGCTGCCCTTCAGGGATTGACCCTCAGGCTCGGTGTGATGTTTTAATTCAGGAGTGAGGGATGAGGAGATGAGGGGTGAAGCTCCTCATCTCTCCGCTCACTTTTCACCAGATAAATACTCAAAATCATGCTACTCAACATGGATCAAATAAATAAAGAAGAATTACTCGATTTTATAAAAAGAGGACTAGCAGAGGATATCCATGAAGGAGACCATACCTCCCTGGCTTGTATACCACCTGATGCCCGAAACACAGCCCGGCTATTGGTAAAAGATACAGGGGTAATTGCAGGGATTGAATTTGCCAGAGAGGTTTTTAAGTATGTCGACGAAACAGCGGAGCTCGAAGTATTTCAAGAAGATGGAACTTTCGTAAGTTATGGAGATGTAGCATTCAAGGTGGAATGTAATGCGCAGGCCTTACTCAAAGCGGAGCGGCTAATATTAAACACTATGCAACGAATGAGTGGTGTGGCATCGCTGTGTAATCGTTTCGCTTTTGAAGTAGAAGATTTACCGGTAAAAATTCTGGATACCAGAAAGACAACGCCACTGCTTCGGTTTCTTGAAAAATGGGCGGTACGCATCGGTGGATGTAATAATTACCGCAACGGACTCTATGACTGGATTATGATCAAGGACAATCATATCGACGCTTGCGGCGGGGTTACTCAGGCTATCGAGCGGGTAAATGAGTATCTAAAAACCAATAACCTTGATCTGGGTATAACGGTGGAAGTACGGAATCTGGAAGAGTTATATGAGGTACTAAGCGTAGGTAATATCACACGTATTATGCTCGACAACTTCGAATTGCCTATACTCAAAGAAGCAGTATTGGTCGTGGATGGGAAGTTTGAAACTGAGGCATCCGGCGGAGTGACCATTAATACCATAAGAGAGATCGCAAAAACTGGCGTGGATTATATCTCTGTGGGAGCATTGACGCATTCTTTCCAGAGTATGGATATGAGTTTAAAGATTATTGAGTAGCAATTTGGGATTCGGTACTCCGACTATCTAATAGTTGATTCCTATCATTCCAATTGATAAAAAAACAAAAAAGACGACATTACTGCCGTCTTTTTCTGTTTTACAAAAGAGCTGTCGCTCAAATTGATTGTGTGTCTAATGGTTATGCTGCTGATATATAATCAGACTTTATTTTTAGCTTAAACGGGGTAGCTATTGCCGGTCATTAAGATAAGTACTAGTAGTGAAAAAATAATTAACCAAAAGCGCACATCTCTGTAAAATGTTGGGTTTTCTTCTGTCACCATGTGAATTAAGTTGAAACCAAGTAAGAGATACAAAATTGTGCAAATAATCATAGCTTGGCATTTTTAAGTTTACTAGAAATAACAAATATTAAATCCGAAATACGGATTTTCAAAATGCTTTAAAAATCTAAACTAGAAAATGAAAATTATCCTGGGAGATGAATAAGGGAGGAGAAAATTACTATGCGTTATTCAAGGTAGGTTATTCAAAAAGGATGCCATTACATTTTCTGCTAATGTGTGAATGTTATGTGTGCTGTGTGGAAAAAAAATTAAAATCAGACTTGTTTTAAGCAAAATTTAACCAATACAATAGACTTTATTCGGTATTCGGTTTTAGGCGTTCGTAGCCGCTCTGATTTGCAAAATATTTTGGCATAAAGTCTAATACTAAGATGGCAAATCTAAAAGTGCCTGGTTTATACGCTTAACCAAAGCAGGCCCTTCATAGATCAGTCCGGTATAAATTTGCACCAGAGAAGCACCAGCCTCTATTTTTTCAATCGCATCCTCCGGGGAAGAAATTCCGCCAACTCCGATAATGGTAAACGATCCCTTGGATTTCGTATTAAGGTAACGAATGACTTCGGTTGAACGCTGTTTGACTGGCTTGCCGCTCAGTCCGCCACCTCCGATAGCTTCAATCCGGGAAGCAGATTCCTGTAGATCAGCTCTTGAAATTGTCGTATTGGTAGCGATGACTCCTTCGATTTTGGTATCGCGAACGATCTCAATGATATCATCTAATTGGGAGTCCGTCAAATCGGGCGCAATCTTGAGTAAGATGGGTTTGGGTTTGTCTTTTTGATGATTGAGATTTTGGAGCGTGGACAGCAATTTGGTCAGCGGTTCTTTATCCTGTAAGGCTCTAAGATCCGGGGTATTTGGAGAACTGACATTGACCACAAAGTAATCAACAAGCGGGAAAAGTTTTTCAAAACAAAGAACATAATCGTCGGTCGCATTTTCATTTGGCGTGGCTTTATTCTTTCCGATATTCCCTCCGATAATCAGGTTTTTAGGGCGCTTCTTTTTTAGTCTTTCTGCCAAGGCATCCATCCCTTCATTATTAAACCCCATCCGGTTGATCAGCGCCTGGTCTTTCGGCAATCGAAAAAGTCGAGGTTGAGGATTTCCGGGCTGACCTTTAGGAGTGACCGTCCCTACCTCAATAAAACCAAAACCTAAGCTAGACATCGCCTCATAGTATTTGCCTTCCTTATCAAAACCCGCTGCCAATCCAACGGGATTTTCGAAAGTCAATCCAAATAAATTTCTTTTCAACCGATCATCTTTGACCTTATATAAGCTTTTGAAAATCGAATTGACGACAGGGATAGCCAAAGTCAGTTTCAACAAAAATATGGTCAGATAGTGAGCCTTTTCCGGAGGCAATAAAAAGAATAAAGGTTTGATAAATAATTTATACACTGGAAGATTGGTTTTGTTGGGTACAAAAGTAAGCAGCCAAAATGGAATTTCCAGTGTATGCGCAGATTAATTCACACGCAGAGGGATAATATTAAAAAGATGACAACACTAACAATATATCGTACTATCAGCCTTACGCTCTTCTCCTTTGACTACCCAGGATTTGGTATTGGCTTACTCCATTCATTTTCTCTTTTTTCTTTGTTCCTAATGCAATACTCTTTTTAATCTTTAATTTTTGGTAACTTTGCGCACCTGACATGAAGTAATTCTGTCAGGTTTTTGTATTTTTATATGTTTGGTAATTGTCATTAAAAAAAACCGGAACTTTTTAGCAATCCGTTCCAAGCAAAAAATCCATTCCATGGCAGTAGATGTTCTTTTAGGATTACAATGGGGAGATGAGGGCAAAGGCAAAATTGTTGACTACCTTGCCCCTAAATACGATATAGTAGCCCGATTCCAGGGAGGTCCTAATGCAGGGCACACCTTAATATTTGATGGAAAGAAGTTTGTTTTACATACGGTACCATCCGGTATATTCAGGCAGAATTTGCTCAATGTGATTGGTAATGGCGTAGTCATTGATCCAATTACGCTCGAAAAGGAGATCAAAAACCTGGATGATGCCGGCGTTAATTATGATGGTCGCCTCCTGGTTTCGAGAAAAGCACACCTCATCCTTCCTACTCACCGATATATTGATGCCGCTTCGGAAGCAGCAAAAGGAGTAGAAAAAATAGGATCTACACTCAAAGGCATCGGCCCGACTTATATGGATAAAACCGGTCGAAACGGTATCCGCGTCGGAGACATCCTGAATGCAGATTTTAAATCCAAATACGACATTCTGCGAGCCAAGCACCTTGGACTTGTCAAATTGTACCCGGATATAGATTTTAATTTGGAAGAACAAGAAGCGGAATGGTTTGCGAGCCTGGATACTTTGAAATCTCTTCCTATGGTAGACTGCGAGTACTACCTCAACAAAGCCATAAAAGATGGTAAAAAAATACTGGCAGAAGGTGCTCAGGGAAGTATGTTGGATATAGATTTTGGTACTTATCCTTTTGTTACCTCTTCCAATACCGTGACGGCTGGTGTCTGTACCGGTCTTGGCATTGCGCCCACAAAAATCGGTGAAGTGATTGGAATTACCAAGGCTTATTGCACCCGTGTAGGTAGCGGCCCTTTCCCAACGGAGTTGGATGATGAAATGGGAGAGTTACTGCGTCAGGAAGGCGGAGAATTTGGCGCGACTACGGGACGGCCGAGACGTTGTGGCTGGATTGATCTTCCTCAGTTGAAATATACCATCATGCTCAATGGCGTCACTCAATTGGTCATTACCAAGATCGATATCCTCAATAATTTTGAAACAATCAATGCCGGTACGCATTACGAATATAATGGACAGCAATCCGAAGAATTACCTTATGATATCTGTACGATTCCTGTAAAACCGGTGTTCAAGGCTTACGAAGGATGGATGTCTTCATTGGACAATATTACCGAATACGGTGATCTTCCTCCGGCTGCCCAATCTTATATCAAAGTCTTAGAAGAATCCCTCGAAGTCCCGGTCACTATGATATCTACCGGCCCGGAAAGGAATAAGTTGATTTTGAAAGAGCGGATTGGGGTGATGAGTTAGCATTTCTTATACGATGAGGTTAATGAAGTCATGAGTCATCTCAAATTTTTCTTTGACGCTGAAGGACGCTGATTTTGTATGGTTTTTTATGTCGATTAGCGCATACGGCGCTAATAAAAACATAATTTTAGCATAATAAATCCTTTCGAATATTCGGGACGACTCCTGTTTTTATTCTTTAAACTCCTTCTTCTTTTAAATCAATGTACGATAAATTTCCCCACGCCTACTAACTGCCCATCTCCCTCGATTCTATAGAAGTAGATTCCTCTTGATAGCCCGTTCCGTTTCAAATTAATTAAATTGATAAATTTCAGTACTAAGAGAAGACATCAAGCGGCCATTGATATCAAAAAGAGACAAGCTCAATTCCTTAAAATCAATTCCTCCTACTTCTATTGTGGTACTTTCAATAAAAGGATTTGGATAAGCGATAATCTTTACATTAGCTAATATCGGCTCTTCGATGGCTACTGCCAATAAAGGGGCAGCTATAGTATGAAAAATTTCATTGGTCAAAACTTGATCATTGAAATCAAAGACTATTTAAGCTTTATTATAGATAACAGTACCCAATGGCAGGTTTCCTTTTTGATCAATCTTAAACATCCAATTACAGAGGCCTCCTACTCAATCTTTCAGCGAAAACCGTTTTACTAAAAATTTATTACGCGTTGGATGAATTCGATTTACTGGATGCGCATTTAGAAGCTATGAAAAATTTTATCCGTAGGAAAAGAATCATCGGCTATCACCAGAAGAATTACCAGAACATCATCCAGATTACCAAAAAGCTATTAAATAGCAATATTTTTGATAAAAAAGAAATCGAAGCATTGAGCAATCTGATCCAAAAAAGCTGAGCCACTGACCGAAAAGGAATGGTTGTTAACACAACTTAAAAATGTTCAACCCTAAGTTTTAAAAAATTATTATTTTTCCAACTAAAATAACACCTTTACCAAAACAACCTTATTTTAGCGAAAGATTAGAACTTGTTTTAAAATTCAAAATCAAAACCATCATCGAAGCTACCAATACCTCCGCCTTACTCATTTTTATTAAAAATGCAGAACTCGGCAAAGTTAAAACGCGACTGGCCAGTACGGTCGGAGACGAACAAGCACTAAAAATATACCGCTCGCTGCTGAGCCATACCCGGCATATTGCTTCCGAGGTCAAAGTTGATCGTTTGCTGTTTTACAGTAGTTTCATTGATCAAAATGATGAATGGGACGAAGCACATTTTCAGAAGCACTTGCAGGAAGGCGATGAGCTGGGCGAGCGGATAAAAAATGCTTTTGAGTTCGCTTTTCGGAGCCATTCCAAAGTCGTGATCATCGGTAGTGATTGCGCATCCCTCAATTTCGAAATCGTGGAGGAAGCTTTTACGGCTCTTGCCCGCGTCCCTTTTGTAGTAGGCCCGGCCATGGATGGCGGCTATTACCTCCTGGGTATGGATACTTTCGAGCCTTCCATTTTCAAGGATATCGAATGGAGTACCGACAAGGTATTTAATCAAACTATCGAGGCTATTAAAAAACTCAACAAATCCTGCTACCTGCTTCCTGAGCTTTCCGATATTGACTATGAGGAAGACTGGGAGGAGTATGGGTGGAAGGTTTGACAGAGATGAGGGGTGAAATGGAATAACCAGAGGTGAGATGGTGAGGGGTGAGGAAGCCGTAAGATTGTCAAGTTGGCAAGTAATCAGGGATTTAGTTTCTTGACACCTTGACAACTTATCTATCTGGCTTCTCGCTCAATATACGCTCTCAAATCCTCTAGCTGTTGATCACTCATTTTTTCTTTGGTGTACTGCGGCATATAGGCTCGTTTTCCAGGAAGAGGCGAGGTACCATATCTGGCGACCTGATAAACAGAATAGCGAGAATATCTTTTAAAATGCTTTTTTAGGTATTTAAAAGTGGCCTTCGTTTTAGTCAGGTTGTAAGAAGAATAGGTTTCTTTTTCATGACAATGAAGGCAACTAAGCTCATAGATTAGTTGGCCATTTTCAGGATTTCCGGTGAGCCCATAACCTGTTTTTCGATCTTTAGGTGGTGTGACAAAATGCGCTGGTGATCCTTTTTGGTACTTCGATTGAATAAAGTTGATTGCTTCCTCATTTTTCACATCCGTAGCCTTGGTACTCCAGGTATTTAATTGTTCCAAGTCGTTTTCCGAAAGATTGAGATCACTTATTTTAAGCTCCAGCGTCCAGAGATATCTTAGCACTGATTCGAGTTGCCAGTCCTTGAGTCTTCGTCCCTGCGAACATTCCACGGCACAAAGTTGAATCGCTTCTCTAAGATTATTTCGGGTTGGCAACACCAGCGCACCATATTTTTTTTCATAATCATCATTATAAAAACTGCTTCGGTTCACTGCTCCAAAGAGCGTTGTACCTTGTAGAAAAGGGATCCCTTTTTCACCCGCATATTTTAGCCGCGCCTCCGGATCGGTGATCAATAAATTCGGGGTTTCTTTTTCAATATTATGGCAGGAGGTGCAGACGAAATGGTTACTTTGAGTATTTATTTTCCCTCCCCTGGGTTTTGAAGTGACACCACCTTTGATAATCTGCTCTCCCCTTTCCGCACTGGCGCCCTGGATACTTTCGTCGGGCAGGTGATTAGGTGCTGGTTCGCCAAAACTCATTAAAACCTCCCAAACCGATGAATTTTCGGTAATGGTTGTTGGCTCTTCTTGAAAACTTAAACTACTGAAGAGTACTATAATTGCTATCAATGGAAATAGAAATATTGTTTTTTTCATTTTCAATGTATATGAGCAGCCAAAGGTCAAACTTGAGTCATCCTGAATTTTTCAATAATTAGAAGGCTATTAAAGCGTTAGCTCTTCTTTTAGCTGTCGAAAAAACGGTATTAGACATTAGGTTTTCGGTAATCTCCGAATGCCGAACACCGAATGCCGGTTTTTCTGTGCTATAAAGGACAAAGGTCAGATTTGACCTTTTACCTTTTACAAATTAAACGTCCTCGAAACCGTAAATCCCAGGCGAAACTCGCCATCGTTCCAATTACTAAAGGTGTTCGGAATATAATCCGTCTCAGAAATCGCGGTGGCATTAGTGAAATTAAGCTGAAACAAATGTCCCCCGGTATCAATTTCCAATCCTATGCCAATAGCTGGATAGTAACCATTATCCGCGATCCGGAGATCCGAAAAAGGGAAAGTGCCATCCACTATTATCCCAAATACTTTGCTCAATTGAATCCTGGAAGCAAAACCCAGACTGATCAATCCGTTTTCATCATCAGATCCAACGACATTCCTATGCGTGTAAGAAGGAATAACCTGAAGCGAAAAATTATTGGAAAACTTTCGGGCAATCAGCAGTTGTCCAGTATAAATAAATCGATGCGAAAAGCTATTAAAATAATTTATTACTTCCGGGTCAGGGCTTTTCTCCATCGTAGATGCCGAAGTCACACTCAGTAAAGTCACTGTAAAAGGCATGGAGTTGTCTTCTTTCTGGCGAAGGAGCTTGTATTTTATTATTCCATTTACCAATCGCTTGAGTGGCCCCGAAGCTTTAGTCCTGTTGATACCAATTGTCAAAGCATTGGTAATACCATACTCCCCACCAATCATCACATCCTCTGCATTTTCTAATCCATAGAAGGTTTTCCACCCTCCGCGACTTCCAGCTAGATCTCCAAAACGATGGCCAATCCTGATATCCAATTTCCTTTTAGGAAGCGTCTCAACGGAATGAGTATTGATCACCCG
>JBLHJZ010000117.1:0-10093 GCA_047619515.1 Saprospiraceae bacterium
CTGATGATAAAAACACCAGTATCAATGGCGGTCTCATGGGACATTTGACAGCAGTGTTTCCTGATGGTTTTTACAACCTTGAATCTGCTGCTTATAATACGCCAGTCGGAGAGGTTTCTGATATTTTCAGAACAGTGGCTGGCTTGCACCTGGTCAAAGTGAATAGCAAAAGAGATGCAATCGGTCAAATGGAAACCGCCCATATCCTTATCAGGCAGCCTAAAGGAGGTGATCAAAATGTTGCGAAAACCAAAATCGATTCTATTTATAAGCAACTAAAAGAAGGCGCAGATTTCGCCCAACTCGCCAAGGAATTGTCAGAAGACGCAAAGACAGCAGCTAATGGAGGGTATATTGGATTTATTGGCCTTCGTCATCCTTTCGAAGATATAGCCTTTATGATTCAGGAAGATGGTGGATTTTCTGAACCTATGCAAACGGCTATCGGCTGGCATATCCTCAAGCGAATCAGTAAAAAACCGATGGATACTTTTGAAATTTCCAAGAGAAGGATACAGACCAAAATGCAGGATAATCAGCGTACTTCTAAAAATCCTACCTTTAACCGGTTGAATAATGCCCGAAACAGTATGATCGAAAGAATCAAGCGCGAGGGCAAGTTCAGCGAAAATAGAAGTGTGCTCGATTCATTTATCGTTTCTCTTGACAGTACCTTTATTAGCTATAAATGGAAAGCGCCTAAAATAGACATCCCAAAGGATCGCTTATTTTCTTTGGGGGAAGGAGAAACCTTCGTGGTGACCTCCGGTGAATTTCAGGACTTCTGCCAACGCAATTCCAAGCGGATGCGGATGGGAAAAAAGATGAGCACTGAGAAAATCGTGGTACTCATGTATGATGAGTATATTGACGAAAGTTGCATCAGGTTTGAAGAGATGCAGCTCGAAGAAAAATATCCCGAATTTAAATCCTTGATGAGAGAGTACGAGGAAGGGATTCTGCTTTTTGAAGCAACTAAGATTTTGGTATGGGACAAAGCGTCTCAGGATACGGTAGGTTTAGCGGCCTTTTTCGAAAATAATAAAGAGGCCTACAAATGGGATGAGAGAGCCGTAGTTTCTACCTATGGTGTAACAAAAGGAAAGGAGGCGATGATTCCAGGGATCATAAAAAAAGCAAAGAAATACAACGGCGAAAAGCTTTTGGCCAAGGTTAATAAAAAAGAAAAAGTCTTAAGCCAGGCAGAAAAAATATATGAGCAAGGCAAATCACCGCTTCCTGAAGGCTTGGAATGGAAAGCAGGATCAGTTTCCGAAGTTACGGTAAATAAGAAAAATATGACCTCTTCTTTTTTTAAACTGGAAAAGATATTGCCTCAAACTAATAAAGAACTGAAAGATGCCAGAGGTTTTGTAATCGCAGATTATCAAAATAATTTGGAGAAAGAATGGATTAAGGAATTGAAGGCAAGTTATTCCGTTAAGGTAGACGAAAAGGTTTTTGATAATTTGATTAAGCGATAGTGCTGCGGGCGCTATTTTGCTACACATTGGATAGATTTGAATTTGAGTTATAAAAACAAACATACAACCCTGATTGGGGATTTTAGCTCCTTGATAGTACAACTGATAAAGGTCAGAATGTTGGTGGGCATTAGTATGTTTATAGCGGTTTGTTTTGTTTCTTCTTGTGAACCCTCAGGCGAAATAGGAATAGAGAACGACCGGCTGATGGCTAAGGTTTTTAACAAATCCCTTTTTCAGTCCGAATTAGATGAGTTGGTTGCCGGCGTTACCTCAGCTGAAGATAGTGCTCAAATAGTCAATGCTTATATTGAAAAATGGGCCAGATCCTCGGTGATGATGCATGAAGCAGAAAAATATGTCCCGAATGATCTGAATATTGATGAATTGGTCAGAAATTATAGAGGATCGCTCATCGAATATAATTATCAGAAGATATTGGTAGAATTAAATCTGGACTCTACCATCAACGAAACCCAACTCAATGAATACTATCAAAGGAACAAGGAGCAATATAAGTTGAAACAACCTATCGTCAAGTGCCATTTTATAAAAGTGTCTAAATCTGCGGAAGACTGGAGCGAAGCGAAGGGCTGGTGGAAGAGTGATAAAGAAGAAGAGTATAAAAAATTGCTAGATTATTGTAGCCGATATGCTGAAGTCTATATGCTCAATGATAGTATTTGGTATTATCTGGATGACGTCAGTCAGTATCTCCCTAAAGGAAAACTAACTTCGGGAAATTATACTTTTACCAAAAAGATTGATACCAATGACGATAATTATGAGTACCTCCTAAAGATTTATGAGACGATGGCGGCAGGTCAATATAAACCATTAGATTTTATAAAGGATCAGTTGACTAAGGTTATTCTTCATAAAAGGAAGATTCAGCTTTTAGAGGAGAAAAGAGAAGAAATGTATGAAAGGGAAACCCGGAATAATAATGTAAAAATTTACAAGAACTGATTTTTTGTTAAAAAAGCGGTCAAGCGGTCAAGAATTCCATGGTTTCTTAGCCTCTTGACTACCTGGCTCCTTAATTACTTCGTTGCCTTTAAGTTCGGCTGTCAGTATAATTAAGAGTTTGAAAAAAAGATAAAATATATGAAACGATTTATTTTAATTTTAATGCTTGCGGGCTTTCCATTATTGATGATGGCGCAAAATAAAGCAATCATTGATAAGGTAATTGCCATCGTAGGGAATGAGTTGATATTGCTTTCTGATGTCGAAGAACAGTACGAATTGGCTACTAAGCAACAGGGGGTACTGCCGGAAGGATTTAAAGGCGTGATCCTTGAAAATTTATTAGCCGACCGGTTGTTGTTGAATCAATCCAGACTCGATAGTATCCTGGTATCTGATGATGAAGTAGAATCACAACTCCAGGCTAGGATTGACCAGATTCTCGCTTATATGAACAACGATATGTCACAGTTTGAGGCATATTACGGGCAATCTATTTCTGATGTAAAAGAAACTTTTCGTGCTGATTTGGAAAACCAGCTGCTGGTACAACGTATGCGTTCTTCAATCATAGCGGATGTAAATGTTACGCCTTCTGAGGTTAAGGAATTCTTTTTTAGTATCCCTGTGGATAGTTTGCCTTATTTCAACTCTGAGGTTGAAATCGGTGAGATTGTACTTAAGCCAACGGTCAACGATGAGCAAAAAGAAATCTCTCGCCTGAAGCTCGAAGAAATTCGCAGGAGGATAGTCGTGGATGGGGAAGATTTATCGGAGCTGGCCAAAATTTATTCTGACGATCCTGCTTCTGCCCGTATTGGCGGCGACCTGGGGCGGCAGCGACGAGGAACTTTTGTTCCTGAATTTGAAGCCGCTGCGTATAATCTTGAAAAAGACAGTATTTCCTGGGTATTTGAATCGGAATTCGGATTTCATATTGTGCAATTGATAGATCGAAGAGGAAATAATATCCATACCAAGCATATCCTGATTCGTCCTTTGATTACCCAGGAGGATTTGAAATTAGCAAAAAATACGCTCAAAAAAGTCAGGGGATTAGTACAGCATGATTCGCTAAGCTTTTCAAGGGCAGTGAAATTGTACTCTGATAAAAATATCCAAAGTTTTAATAATGACGGGATGCTGGTAAATCCGAATACCGGGAAGTCGATTTTTGAGACAGGAGATTTAGAGCCTGATATTTACTTTGCTGTTGATTCTATGAAAATAGGTAGCATATCTGCTCCTATTGAATTTACAGATCGCGATGGCTCGGTAGGATACCGACTTATCCTTTTGAAATCAAGAACAATTCCCCATGTCGCTAATTTAGGACAGGATTATTCTAAAATAAAAGCGGCAGCTACAGAAAGTAAAACCAGTATTTATGTCAATGACTGGGTATTAAGTAAAATCCGTTCTACTTATATTAAAATTGACCCGATGTTTCAGGGTTATGAAAGCCTGGGTATTTGGCTGAATAAGGGGATTGTGGCGCCTTAGAACTGTGGTCAAAAAACGGTTAAAATATGCTACTAATCTACTTTGACCTCCATAGAGGGCATAATATATTAGCCTTAAATATAAAAGATTGCCGACTACAGCGGAGTCGAAGTAAAATGATAAATTATAATTAATATTAAATAAAAAAAGCACAAGTCATCAAGGCTTGTGCTTTTTTTTATTTTTTAAAGGAGCTATATCGTATTACCCGTCGGTTGCGGCATAAACTTCAACCCGTGGTCTATAGCTTAATATTCAAATCTGGAATTAATGTGTTTAGTTCCACATAATGCAAAAGAATAGGCGGATTGAAGTATATATTGCCGTTTAAGCCTTTATCAGCAACCATTATATTTCTTCCTTCCCCCCCCAATTTAAAACCCTAAAGTATTTACCCCCTTCAATAAGCAGCCCCTCTGATTTTTTATTAGGCCAGTTTTTATGATAATCTTTTGGATGCCTGACGTCTATTCCGATTACTTTTCCATCATATTGCCTATTGACTTTAGATTGAATCGTATGACCAACGACAATTGATTTCGCATTGAATTTACGCAGAGTATTGTCTATCTGTTCCTGTGTCAAATCCTCTTTAAAATAACCTCTATACCAACAGATTCCTGTGCGGGTAGAAAGAATTAATTGATCAATTTTTTTATCCCTTTTTGGGAAATAAAGTTTGTAATAATTGTTCCTGTTAATTTTATTGATTTCAGCTAAGTTTAGATCAGCATCAGCTAAATCAGGGTGTAGGCCTCCATGTGCAAAAAGATTTCCGTTGATACGTTCTACCGTGTTTTTGCTGGACATCCATCTGCCTAAAAAAGAATTAGGAGCATAAAGTTCATGGGGTTGTTTTCCTAAGATAGCGGAAACGCTGTAGTATTTTGGGGAAGCGGCTTGATATTTACCTTGCATATTCTTTAGTTCGTGGTTGCCCAAAATATAATGAACAAAGCCTCCGTGTTTTTCAGCATCCTGCTCTAGTTTGTAGATGAACCAGAGGACTTGCGTGGTAGAATAGCCTCTGTCAACAAAGTCGCCAACTAATACCAAATGCCCGGTGCCAAAGGTCCAGTTCAGCTGTGTATCAATGACCTTATTGTTTATTAGAAAATCGCGAAAGGTTTTATAACCGCTTTCAATATCTGAAATGGCTAAAATGGAACTGTTGTCCTGATAGGTGCTAGGGGGCGTTTTGAATTCCGCTCGAATAGAGAAGTCAAAACTGGTGGAGTCCAGGGGGAAATAACAAGTTGCGGCAATTGGCGAATGAACTGGATAGTGCTGTTGTTCCACATAAAACCCATCATCTTTATTTCCCCGGATATAGTTAAGGTTTATAATACTGTCATTTTCATAAAATAGATAAGGCCCTTCCCGATCTAAATTCCTCATCAGCGGGTGGTCGTCATAGTGTACCGCTCCGCCTATGGTTATTAAAACGACTACACCTACTATAAGCAGTATTAATATCGTTAGGCTTATATGTTTTAAATAACGCAAGATTCTTTTTTTCATAATATTCGATTTTTTCATAAAGGATGTACAAACCTAATAATAAGCTTACCGACCCGCTAATAATTGTGATCTACAAGTGTGTACCGGTGATCCAAAAACCTACCAAAGGGAGGAAGTGACTTTATCCCACTTTAGCATAAGTTGAGCTATAGGTAAAGGTTGTTGATCAACTTGTTTTGAGGACAAACTATTTCCACTTAATTTGCACTATGATTTCAAAAATAGATATAAATAAATGGCAATTCATTGCACTGATGGTTTTAGTTACGGCAGCTATTCCAATCGTTATCACTGCCTTTGAATTGATAACAACCGATAAGGAATCCGTCATATTTTTAGAGCATTACCACCCCGTACTTGGTATGATTGTCATCGCTTATTATGTGTTGTTATTGGTTTTGGGAGTAGCTTGGTTGGTAAAGCAGGTGGTGTCTTTTATCAAAGTAAAAAACGAAACTGCGAAAAATGAATTGCAGCACTTACAAAGTCAGATAAATCCTCATTTCTTTTTTAATGTGCTCAACAATTTATACGGATTGGTAGATAAGGATGCTAAAAAGGCGCAACAACTCATCCTTAAGCTGTCTGATATGATGCGCTACAGCATTTATGATGGTCAAAAAAAAGTGGTTGCGATAGCTGAAGAAACAGACTATTTGAAAAATTTCATAGATTTACATCAAATGCGCTATCATAAAAACATTGATATAAAGTTTGAGACCAATATAGAAAATGAACAGTTGCAAGTAATGCCATTGATGTTTATCATTTTGTTAGAGAATGCTTTTAAACATGGCGTCGAACATTTACGATCAAATGCTTATGTTCACCTCGAGTTAAGTTCCACAAAGGATACCGTTTATTTTGCCGTAGAGAATAACTTTGACCCAGAAGAAGTGAGTGAACAAAAGGGCGTTGGATTAACAAACCTCAAAAGAAGATTGGACTTGGTTTATCCTAAAAAGCATACCTTAACTGCTGTACAAACAGACGATGTATACAAGGCACAATTAACTTTAAATCAATTATGATCAAGTATTTAATTATTGATGATGAAGATATCGCTCATGACATTATAAAAGGGTATTGTGATTTACTACCCAGCCTTCAATTAATGAAGCATTGTTATGACGCCATCGAAGCTTTGGAATACCTTAATGAAGATACTGTTGATCTCATTTTTTTGGACCTCAATATGCCTAAGTTAAAAGGCTTTGAGTTTTTAAAAACCTTATCGGATCCACCCAAAATTATTGTGACCACCGCGTACAAAGAATATGCCTTAGAAGGTTACGAGTTAAACATTATAGATTATTTGTTGAAACCTTTTAGTTTTGAACGTTTTTTAAAAGCCGTTAACAAAGCAATCAATTTTAATGCTAAAAAACAATCTGTTAGTACACAGGAAAATAGCAGCAGTCAAAATAGCATTTTCCTTCGTAGCAATAAAAAATATATACAAATAAATATTAGTGATATTTTATACGTCGAGGCTGCCGGAAATTATACTAAAATAATTACTACAAACGATACCATTACTGTTCGGGAAAAAATTTCAGATCTCTTGCTAACTTTAGACCAGGAGAACTTGATACAAGTTCACAAATCATTTGCAGTAACGAAAAAATGTATTAAAAGCATTGAAGGAAATCGAATTTATATTGATGGTCATATTATACCCATCGGAAAAATGTATAAATTAAATATTATTCAGTTACTGGGGTGAATGATATTTAATTTTAATAGTTACTGAAAAAACTACTACCGCATATGTGTAGATGGATATTTATGGGGGTATTTCATTTTGTCGGGGGCAGAGCTTCCAGCATTCGAAGTTCTGGAAGCTCTTGCTCTTGAAAAACGACACTTTGAAATGCAACCATATTTATTCTATTTTCAATTATTTTTTTCAAGTAAAACTTGCTGCTCAAAAGCAAACATAATTGACTTTTTCTTCAATTCCTCCAGGCTAGCTGCATTTTTTAGATTATAAGATTTTTTTGACTTACTAAATAATGCCCCTATTGAACCGCCTAATATAGTAGCTACGCTCGTAAATGGTCCTGTTTGTACACCGAATTCAGAATTAGATTGTAAGGTCCCAACAATTAATCCCAGGGTGAGTCCAATCCCTGAGCCAATTAAAATACCATTTCTCAATCTCTCTTTTTTTCTGGTTTTTATTTTTTTAATGGAAGACGTTTCGATTTTGATTTTATGGCCTCTTACCAATTCCACAAAATGAAAGTAGTCTTTGAGATGACCAGATAACAGGATTATTTCATCATTTGTAACACGATAAAGATATCCTTTTATCAATTTTTTGTTATTTAAATGCACCCAGGTTTTGTACTTGGTGATCTCTTTATATTGCGAGGCTGTGGGTATTTTTTCCGTGACGAATTCCTTTACCTGAGCGCGCACGCTGAAAGGAGCTAGAATAAGAAAGGCAAAAATTAATAATAAGTGGTTTTTGATAAGTGGTTTTGTATTTTTGTTCAAGATTAAAATTTGATACGGTTCCCGCGTGATTATTACCAATCAATCTGAAAACTCAACAACGGCGTCAAACCCGATTGATTACGATCCGTCCAGCTTTTGGTATCCGGATCATAGGTGCGATCGAGGCCGTCCTGATTAGTCCGATTGATTACGTTTTGAACATCCAGTGACAGCGTCCAGGCAGATTTTGCATTGTCCTTTCGATAAGCAATTCGAAGATCCGGCCTGAAGTAGGGCGACACCTTTTCTGAAAAGGGTTGGCTCCAATCCCAGGGTGGATTTTGACCGTCTCCGAATTGTCCGTCGAGTAGGGGAGTGATCCGGCCACCACCGTGAAACAAAAGCTTTAGGCCGGTTTGCAAGGTGCCGTTGTTCTTAAAAGAAAATTCTTTACCACCCATGAAAGTCGCCGTATAATTGCTATTGTACCGGGTGTCATAAAACTCCCCGCTCTGATCCGAATAAGTCGAATTGAAAACCGAGCCCGACAACAAGAAAAAGGTCTGATTTTTAAAAGCTTTTTCTAGACTAATATCTACCCCGACATTTTGACCTTTACCTTCACTTACCAAAGCTTCAATTGCAAACCCATCGATGTCATTTAGGATAGAATGTGTATTGCCGGTCTCTGCACTGACAGGGACATCAAATAGTCGTTGGTAGTAAGCCTCCATATGAAATCGAGCACCTTGACCAAGTGCCTGATCAAAGGCAGCGATCAGATGATGCGATTTGATGAGTTCGAGGTTTAGATTTGGATTACTGCCATTGACCGTCGTAAAATAAGAACCAATCGGTACCATCCGGCTATGTAATCCATAAGCCAGGCTAAGCGAATTTTTTTCAGAGAGCTGGTATTTTAAACCCAGCCTAGGTTCTATAGAATTTGTATTATTTAAAGTCAGGAACATAGCATGTACCCCAGCGTTGATGGTCAGCTTTTCTGTCGGGCGAAAGCGGAATTGTACATAAGGTTGGATCAAAAAAGTGCTGCCCTCTTTATCTAACCATTGCACCTCTTCGCCAGGCGAAATCCAGTCTTTATGAAAGAGATCATAGTTGATACTGTTTATAAAGAAGCCGGTTTTCATGGTCGTTTTTGAGCTAAATTTCCGATTATAAAAACTTGTCAAAACATAACGAACATTAGTATAAGCTTCATCATTTATAGTGGTCGCTGTCCGCTCAAGATTCAGCGTATCATTTCTAAAAATAATCTTTTGTCCCATTGCTGCCAGCGAAGTTTTGATATACGACTTGTCATCGATCAGATAAGTATGCGTGGTACCAACTGCTGCCATATCCGTTTGAAAATCCCGCGTAAGCCGCTCACTATAAGTACTTTCGGGGGTCAAATCGTCAATTGCTCGTTGAAACTCATCACTCAATCCACCGATTCCCCAGATGGAAAGCGTCGATTTATTATTTTTTGAAGGGAAGTATAGATTAAAAGAAAGGTCCTGAAAAATATTATCTGCTCTTGGATTCACCAGATAGATGCCCATTTGATTCAATAAACCAAGGGTAGAGTACCGGTAATTAATCAAATACGAACCTCTTCCTTTTTTAAACGGCCCTTCTGTAGATATATCCAAACCCAGGACACCTGCCCGAAAAGAATATTCCCTCTTTTCACGATTTCCCTTTCGAAACTTAATATCAAAAACCCCGGAAAAAGCATTGCCATACTCCGCAGGAAAAGCACCGGTTGAAAAATCCGAATTGCTCAACATACTCACGCTAAAAACGGTAATCCCGCCACCCGATGATCCTCGCCTGGCAAAGTGATTAGGATTCGGAATGTCAATCCCTTCCAGCCTCCATAGCATACCAATGGAGGAATTGCCACGGATGACAATATCACTGCGGCTATCCCTCGAAGGTTGTACGCCGGGAAAACCCATAGTCATCCGGCTGGGATCGTTGGCACTGGCAGCATAACGCTGGGTCTCTTCCACAGAAAAGGATCGCGTACTTACGATGGATAATTCATTCAAGGGTTCATTCGAGCTTTGAAAAGCGGTGACTACTACTTCATCTGTCGTGATCGCTGATTCGACCAGAGAGATATAAAGCGCTACTTCTTTGGCAGAATTGACAATTAGGTAATCACT